>CAZBCB010000016.1:0-16286 GCA_964489905.1 uncultured Bacteroidales bacterium | reverse complement strand
AAAGAGGTCTGCAATTACCAAATTCAAATTTTTATTTTGTTGATACCCTGAACGGCAGAATTAATTATCTGGGAAAGTTTAAGTACACAGACCCTCATAACAGAAATAATGAGATAACGCTGTTTATTGAACTCGAATCGCGTTTGATAGCAGAGGAACTGGGATATCCAAAATTACTGATTGAGGAAAAATACAGTAAGAGTGCTCTTCTGAAAGATTACTCCTATGCAAAATATTATAAAAACAGGTTGATTGCTCAGGAAGGTTCCTTCCCGTTCAGCCTTACACTTGATTATTACAAAACCAATAATTTTACAGAACACGGATATGATTTTCTTGTTTATGAAGTCACCACCGATAATATTATCATAATCAGTAAGCCAGCTGCAACATTTTTCAGCAGTCTGGTATCGTTTTCATACATTTTTGTTTTTTATTACTTTCTGGTGCTGATTTATTTATCTTTCAAATTTCTTTCAACAGCCGATAAAGGCATAGAATTTAATTTCAAAAATAAGATACAGTTTTCAATCCTTTCAGTATTGCTTTTATCACTGATACTTATAGGAAGTGGTACTATTTATTTCAGTATCAAGCAGTACAAAAACAAGCAGCATGATATTCTGAGTGAAAAAATACAATCGGTATATATTGAAATAGATCATAAACTTGCTTATGTAACAAAATTATCAGCTAACTGGAATGAAGAAAATTATAGCAACCTCAGCCAGTTGCTTACCAAATTTTCCGATGTTTTTTATACAGATATAAATCTATTTGATCCGCAGGGTAATTTGCTTGCCACGTCAAGACCCGAAATTTTTGAGCGCGGTTTGCAAGGCGAAAAGATGAATCCTCTTGCATTTTATAAAATAACAGTTGAAAAGCAGGCTGAATTTATTAATCACGAAAAAATCGGTAATTTATCTTATTTGTCTGCTTATGTACCTTACCTGAATGTTGAAAACAAATTACTTGCCATTTTAAACCTGCCCTATTTCACCAAGCAGGATATATTTAGCAAGGATATTTCGAACCTGATAGTAGCAATTATAAATGTTTATGTATTGTTAATTTTGATGACACTGGCCATTGCTGTGTTTATTTCAGAGCAGATAACAAGGCCCTTAAGGCTCATCCAGCAAAAGTTCAGTGAAATTAAACTTGGCAGGCAATATGAAGAAATTCAATATAACGGAAAAGATGAAATCGGAAATCTGGTAGCCGAATATAACCGGATGGTACATGAACTTGAAAAGAGTGTCGAAATGCTTGCCAAATCAGAACGTGAAAGTGCATGGAGAGAAATGGCCAAACAAATAGCGCATGAAATAAAAAATCCTCTGACTCCCATGAAACTGAGCGTTCAGCAATTACAACGGGCATGGAAAGATAATAAAGAAGATTTTGATAAATACCTTGAACGGGTTTGCCGCACGCTGGTAGAACAAATTGAAGACCTGTCGAATATCGCATCTGAGTTTTCCAGTTTTGCTAAAATGCCAAAAGCAGTCAATGAAAAAATCAATCTTGCTGAACGAATCAGAAGTACACTCGATTTGTTTTCCAATACTGAAAATATTGAATTCACATTTAAATGCGCATCGGAAGATATTTATATTCTGGCCGACAAAGAACAGATTTCAAGGGTATTTATTAATCTTATAAAAAACGCTATTCAGGCTATACCTGAAAATAAAAAGGGGAAAATAACACTTACACTTGAGTCGAAAAACAATAATGCATATTTTACCATCACCGACAATGGGAAGGGTATCCCTGAAGAATTGAGAGGTAAAATGTTTACGCCTAACTTTACCACCAAGAGCAGCGGAATGGGAATGGGTTTGGCAATTGTAAAGAACATAATTGAAACCATTGAGGGTTCAATTACGTTTGATACAGATATAAGGCTTGGTACAACTTTTTATATCGAAATTCCTTTATACAAAAAAGGCATATGAACCTGAAAAAAGAATTCAGATATAAAAAGGTGATATACAAAAGATTGTTAATAATTTTAATAAGGTAAATTGTTCATAATTCTATATTTTTGAAAAACATAACCCGAAAACCAATACCCTATTGAAAAGGAATTTTTTCATATATGTTTTCTGCTTTTGTTTTCAGCTGGTTATTTATTCCCAGTATAGCGGCATTGTTAATCATTATTTAAAGGTTCTTGAGGTTCAGAGTGACCGTGTTAAGATATCTGATATAAACGGGCATCTGAATTCATTTCAGGGAGGCGATTATGTGCTGCTGATTCAGATGACCGGCGCTGAGGTTTCTGAATATAGTGAGACACAGGCAGGTACTCTTTCGAATGCAAAAAACTGCGGAAAATTTGAATTCCTGCAGATGGATGAAATACAGACCAATGCAACCGATACGTTTGTTGTTTTTACTCACAATGTAAGCGGTACCTACGATGCAGGGCAAAAGATTCAGCTGGTTCGTATGCTTGTGGGCGATACTGTGAGAGTTGCCGGAACAGTGACTGCCAAAGGCTGGGATGGCAGTACTGGTGGTATTGCGGCCATTATAGGCCTTGATGTAATAAGCCTGAATGCAGATGTTGATGTTACCGGTAAAGGATTTCGTGGTGGTCAACCTGAAAATGATTATCCTCTATATACATGCCGGCCTGACCCTGATACAGTTAACTGGCCTGCATCAGCTACAAGGCGCGCGGGCGGTAAAGGGGAAGGAATACTTACCACTTCTTTTCCATACACAAAAGGGGCAGGACATGCTCTTAACGGAGGAGGTGGTGGCAACGGCCTTTTTTCAGGTGGTGGCGGCGGCAGTAATTTTCTTGATTGCGGAGTAGGTGGATGTCAGTTTAATTATTATTGTTCATCGCTGTTACGTTCCAATGGAGGATATAATATTGCTTCAGCCAATAAATTTTATAAAACCGACACTCGCCAGATCATTATGGGTGGTGGCGGAGGCGCCGGAACCCAGAATACTTCAGGGGGTTATACTGCAACAGCCGGTGGTAACGGAGGTGGTATAATCATGTTAATTACCGAAACGCTTATCGGCAACAACCGGAATATAATAGCCAACGGCCAGGATGTCAGTACAACAGCTACTGCCAGCGGTGGCGGAGGTGGCGGAGGTGGCACTGTTTTAATTGATGCCGCAGCATATTCGGGTAGTTTTACCGTGCAGATAAAAGGAGGTAAGGGCGGAAATACAGCCAACTGCACCGGTGCAGGAGGTGGAGGCAGCGGTGGTGTTTTGTGGCATTCAGGTACCTCTTTCCCTTCGGTTACCATTGACACAGCAAGAGGTATACGCGGAAGTGCAACCGGCCTTTGTCCCAACCAATACGGAACCTATGGCAGTTTTGGCACAAAACTTAAATCATTGCTCCTACCACTGAGTGGATTTTTATTTAATACCATACGCGATAGAGATACTATATGTGCCGGTCAGATCCCCGATCAACTCAGGGGAAGCAATCCAAAAGGAGGCAACGGAATTTATACCTATAAATGGGAACAGAGCACTGACAGTGTTATATGGGTTAATGCCTCAGGAACTGCCACACTTACCACTTTTCAGCCAAATGCACTTTATCAGACAACCTTTTTCCGCAGAGTTGTTAATTCTGTCGGAATTTCCGATACCAGCCGGCCGGTTAAAATATTTGTTTATCCGGCCATCAGTAATAATATTATTTCCGGCACCGATACCATTTGTTACAATAAAACAGCCAGTACCATCACAGGCACAGTACCCCCTGCTTTAACGGGTGGAAATGGTGTTTATCGCTACAGCTGGGAAAGAAGCACTAATAACACTGACTGGGATGCCATAACCGGCGCCACAACAGCATCATATAACCCGGGTAACCTCACAGCATCAAGATATTACAGGAGGCTGATATCCTCAACTTTATACTGCAACAGCATCAGCAATTCAGTTAAAATTACCGTACTGCCATCAATTACTTCAAACACATTTTATGGATTATTTGATACAACTATATGTCAGTTACTTAGCCCCGGTTTGTTGAGGGCAACCCCTCCCGGAGGTGGTGACGGCTCATATCATTATAAATGGCAAAACAAGCCTGGATTGGGTAATTGGCAAGATATTGCCGGAAGTGACATCATGCAGTATAATCCTGGCAACCTTAATGAAACGACATATTACCGCAGAATAGTATTCTCGGGAAATGATAATGCCTGCGTTGATACCTCAGTATCCAAGAAAGTAAACGTATTACCCTTCATATCAAATAATATTATCACAACCGACTCTCTGAAATATTGCGCAGGGAATAACCCCGATATTATTACTGGCCTGATTCCCGCCGGAGGTAATAATACTTACAGCTACAAATGGCAGGTTAAAACCGGTGGCGACTGGAACATCATAAACGGCGCAACAGGAATTAACTACGATCCTTCTCTGGTTGAATTTAATCCCACCCTCTTCAGAAGAATCGTATCATCCGGACCTGTAGGATCAATCTTTGCCTGTAATGACACATCAGCTCCCGTATCGCTCGAAGTAATACCTTACATAATTAATCGCCTCGATCTTGCAGATCAAAGTATTTGTCAATATAATACGCCTCTTCCGCTTAATCCCGATGCACCAACCGGAGGCTATGGAGGGTTTACTTACCAATGGCTTACACGTGAAGAAGGATCAGACACATGGATTAATGCTCCGGGAACATCAACCCTGCAGGACTATATTCCCGGACCTTTAGCAAAAACTACCTATTTCGTAAGAAAAGTCAAATCAAATATTTGCCAACATATCAGCGATACTACTGCCGTCATTGTATATCCTCTAATAAAAGACAACGACATTACAGGAAGCCCTGTTCAATACACCTGTTATAATACTGCCATTATTCTTAACGGTTCAACTCATACCGGCGGAAAAACAGGTGACTATGCCTATCTTTGGGAGCAAAGTACAGACAAAAATATATGGAATCAGGCATCAGGAAATCCTTTACTTTCAGGCAAAAATTTTGAATCAACGACTTTAACTGACAGTTTGTATTTCCGAAGAATTGTATTCTCATCTGCATCGCTCAAAGAATGTAAGGATACAAGCAACCCCGTTCTTGTAAGAATCAATCCATTGCCCGAAGGTGACATTTCTCAGAGCTTTATTGACACAATATGTTCTGGCGAATCATTATTCTGTCCGGTTTACGTATCAGGAGGAAAAAGCCCATGGAAAGTTACCATAGGACAAAATGAACTTCAGGGAACGAAGGAAAACATCAGTACGCTGAATGATTCAGTAAGTATTATTTTACCTGCCGGCGAATATCAAATAAGGATGCTGGAAATAGAGGACGATAACGGGTGTCTGGCCAACCCGGCAGGATTTATAAATATGGCCGGAATTAAAGTATTCCAGACGCCACAAGCCAATGCCGGTGAATATGAAGAATATGAAGTGTGCGGGAACAATTATTCACTTCATGCAATAGTTGACATTCCTCAATCAAAAGGGCTGTGGAGCGCTGAAGGAGGTACTTTTGACGATCCAACAAAGCCCGTTACAAATGTTACCATGAATCATTACGGCAAGTCGGTTTTAACATGGACAGAAACAAACTGGCATTGTGCTGATTCAGACACAGTTGGAATACTGTTTGATGAACAGCCTGTGGTTGTTGACGCCGGGCCTGACCAGACTCTTGATTTCATTTATACCACCCGGCTTAATGCTCTTGTGCCCCAGATCGGTAAAGGTAAGTGGACAGTAGTAGAGGGAACAGGTATAATTAATGACAACACGCTTCCGGATGCAACAATTATTGAATTATCAGATAAAAATTTGCTACGTTGGACAGTTAAAAATGGTGTTTGTCCCGAAATTAAAGACTCAATGATAATCATTATCAATCCGTTAAAGATTCACAAAGGTTTTTCACCCAATGGCGATGGAATTAACGATTTGTTTATTATACCGACTCCTAACGCTGAGAAAATTTCTATTAAAATATACAATCGTGCGGGTATCATGGTTTTTGAATCAGACGATTATAACAATGGCAGTTTATGGGACGGCAAAGCCAGAAATGGCATTGATTTGCCCGAAGGCACTTATTATTACATTATGGACGTTTGGGTGAGAGGCCGTTCAGAACCGGTAAACTTTAAATCATTTATTGAAATACTGCGATGAACAGGTTGAAGCTGATAACCGGAATTATTTGTTTTGCCGTATTTCACGGATACGGGCAGGAAAAAAACATTCTGTTCAGCCAGTATCAGTATAACAGTCTTTCAATTAATCCGGCTTATGCCGGAAGCCATGAAGTATTCAGTGCAACATTGATTAAGCGCATGCAATGGATCGGCTTTGAAGGCGCTCCCAATTATGAGAGCCTGAATATGCATTTTTTGGGGAAAAACACCAAAACCGGCTGGGGCATTAATGCATTACATGAAAATATCGGTATTCGCAATTATTTTAATCTGTTTATCAATTATGCCTACCGGTTAACGCTGGGTAACGGATACCTTTCCCTGGGACTTAAAGGTGGGATGTCTTCAGGGAAACAGGATTTGTCGGAAATTGATGCAGACGACCCGGTTTATAATGAAAATGCTCATAGCTATATGGTTCCTAACTTCGGAATCGGGGTATATTACAAGGCAAGGAATTTTTTCTCCGGCATTTCTGTTCCCCTAATGCTTGGCTATGAATCAGGCAACGATGGCACAATAACCGCTTATCATGATTTCAGACAATATGCGTATTTTGCTACCGGAGGTTTTTCTGTTAATATTGACGAAAAATGGATGTTAACACCTTCTTTACTTGTTAGTTACGAAGAAAGTACAGGACTGATTATGGATATTACGGTGAATGGTTTGTATAAAAAAATGCTGGGAGCAGGTCTTGCATATCGGACTTCAGGAGCATTGATTTTTTTGGTAAATTACAGGATAAATTATCAGACTACTGCTTTTGTTGCTTATGATTTTGGTATTGGCGGACTAAGCAGGTATAACAGAAGTTCAGTTGAGGCAGGCCTGCAGATTGACCTTGAATATAAAATTAACCGGTCGAACATGACAATCTTCTGATTCAAATGCAAAAAAACATTTTTATCATATTGACATGTCTTTTATTATGCCAGAGTGGACTGTATAGCCAGCGATATTTTGCCCTACGTAAATTGCCTTTTAACCATTCCGCTACACAGGAATTTGGTGCTGCTTTTTACAATAATGGTATTATCTTTTGTTCAGATAGAAGAAACCGTTATTTTACCAACTATACTGATCTTCAGAATAAAATACCTACTAAGATTTACTGGAGTGAACAGAAAAAGCCCGGAAAATTTTCAGGTGGGGAAGAATTTGCCAGAGAACTGCGTACCAATTACTGGCATGGTCCCGTGACTTTCAGTAAAGACGGGAAAGTGATGTATTTTACCCGCACAATTGATGTCGAAAAAAAACGAGGAAACAGTTTAAGAGGTGACACTGCTTACGGTATATTCAGGGCTGAATGGGTTAACGGATCATGGCGCAATGTTACCCCCTTGCCTTTTAACCGGCTTAATAATCTTACAGGTTTCCCATGCCTCTCGGAAGACGGGCAGCAACTTTTTTTCTGCAGCACCGATGCAAGAGGATATGGCGGTTTTGATATTTATGTGTCATACGCCAAGAATGGTCAGTTTACAAATTATGAAAACCTGGGGCCTGTGATTAATACTCCTGAAAATGATTTATTCCCCTTTTTACACAAAAGTGGCCGGTTATACTTTGCATCACGAGGACATGGCGGAAAAGGGGGACTCGACATTTTTTACAGCGATTTTATCGATGGGGCATGGCAGGAACCCATAGCCCTGCCTGAACCTTTTAACTCACAATATGATGATTTCGGCCTTATTTTTAATGATTCATTTGATACAGCATTTTTTACCTCCACACGTGGTAATTCCATGGATGTTTTCATAGCTTATTCAACGCTTCCGGTATTTGAAACCTGCAATCAGCAGGAAGAAAATGACTACTGTTATACTTTTTATGAAAAACGCCAACTGGAAATTGATACCACCATGTTTGATTATGAATGGGACTTTGGCGACGGAACCCGTGAAAGAGGACTTGAAGCAAGACACTGTTATGAAAAAACCGGCAATTATACTGTTCAGTTAAACATTATTGACCTTGTTACAAAAGAGGTCTATTTTAATGAAGCTACATATATCATGAATGTTGAAGATATTATACAGCCTTATATCACAGCTGTTGACACTGCATACGTCGGAGAAGAAGTGAAATTCAGTGCGTTAAAATCAAACCTGAATTTTGAAATAGCCGGGTATTACTGGAACTTTGAAGATGCTGCAAGAGCTGAAAATGCAGAAGTAGTTCACATCTTCAACAAACCCGGGGTATATTCCGTTAAACTGGGTGTTACAAGTACGGTCAAAAATGAAAAAACCACACCCGAAAAAGCATGTGTATCAAAGAATATTAAAATATTAAAAAGATAAATAAATTAATGGCATAAGTTTTGAAAAACTTTATCATAATATTAACGTATAGTTATGATATGTTTCCCTTCATTAAAAAAACCATGAAAATAATTTTATCCATACTTATATTAAGTCTCTTTTTTTCCCGGCTTTCTGCACAACCTGTGCCTGCAGGCGATGAAAACATACCTCATCTGGTAACATTCGGCCCTAAAGCAGGTACATCATGGGGAGATGATGATTTTTCCCAGACATTCTTTTTTCTTATCCCGAAAAAATTTAATGAGCCTGTTTATATAAGGGTATTTGACCCTGATATTGGCGGATTAAATGATGAAATTAACGGCGTTTGGGATACAAAAATGACCTATTCGGTATACGGAGGGAAGGAATGTTATTCAAACAAAGATGCCCAGGAGACTCAGCCCCAGGGGAATTATAAAAGCGGTAATTTACTGGCTACAAAAACTTTTGCCAGCCATCCCAATTACGATAACGGATGGTATAGCTTTGGTCCGTTTAACCCTTCTGAGGGAGAGTTTGTATCAAAATATGACGGATACGTTTTTAAAGTTATCTGTGATGGTATTGCAGGCGATGACGGAAATCTTTACCGGTATTATCTAAGCACCAGTCCTGACCAAAACAAACCTGTTGAAGGAGCTAATGCTTTTGCCTATGAATACACTTTCAGAATGCATGACGATCCCAGGGAAGTATCTCATATCTATCCCTTTGTTGATGACCGGACTATTACTGTTAAGGTTACCAATTTCGACTGGGATGATGACGGAATAATACGTATTGTATCGGTAGCAAGGCATGGGCAGATGACAAAAGTTTCGGGAGAAGATCTCTGGGCCGAAGATGAATTTAAGATATTTGAAGAAGAAAAAAACACATCACTTGATATACAGTTTATTAAAAGAAAAAATCCGCCGGTAAGAAACAATAATGTTGTTGTAAACGTCAGAAATCAGTATGGTGAATTATTGCCTTTCTACGTAATTCCTATCGGTGGTGTTCCAAAACCAAAACCTGAAATTGCCGTCAAGAAAACACCTGCTAAATAACATTATAATATGCACCATCAAAATAAAATATTTAACGTTATTTTATTTTCACTCATAACAAGCCTGACAGGTCTCAGCCAGGATTTCAAAGTAAAAAATTTTAACACAAGCGATGGAATCTGTCATCCGTTTGTATATACTATCAACCAGGATGCAAAAGGCTATATATGGCTTGGAACCGGTGAAGGATTGTGCCGTTTTGATGGTTTCAACTTTTCATCAGCAAATGTCTATGATTCTTTAAGTGGTCAGGTAGCAATGGTAAGCCTTAAAGATACTGATGGGAATCTTCTGTTCGGCTTTAATAACGGTATGCTGGTTAGTTATGATGGAAGAAAATTCAGGATTGCTTCACCGGGCATCGAAATTAACAGTGCCGTTACAGGAATAGCCCAGGTTGGTAATGAAGGATATTTGCTTTCTACACTGAATAATGGCCTTATTTTTATTAACAAAAATTTGTCAGGCGGAAAGAAAATTGTTGGTATTCAGGAACTTATGCTGACTGCTGTCTGTATTAGCGGAAACAGATTATTTGTCGGATCACCTGATGGTATGTCAGTTTATGAATTTGAGAATGTCAGCAGTCCTTTTAACCGTATATTTTCAATTGACGAGCTTTCATTGGTTAAGATCCAGGATATCCAGGCCGGACGGGATAAAAACACATGGCTTATAGCCAGCCAGGACGCAGGTGATTATAAACTTTTAATCAATGATAAATCATATTCCATATACCCAATAGGTAAGGAATTTAATCTTGAATACGAGGATTTTCAGTCAGTTTTTGAAGACACCGAGAAAAATATCTGGTTAAGTTCACTGAAAAAGGGAATATTTAAATTATCAGCTCCTGAAAAGGAAGGCAGGTACAAAAGTATCCTGCATATGGATAAATCAAACGGTTTGCCCGGAAATGCCGTTAAAAAAGTATTCGAAGACCTTGAAGGAAATATATGGATTGCCACTTATGGCGAAGGCCTTGTAATTATGCTCAACCAGGCATTTTCATTCTATAACTTCCCTATGCCCGGATTTGAAAATAATATTACGGCTGTAACCTACTTTAAAGATCACGTATGGGCAGGAAGCCATGGAACCATAATAAAAACAAAAGCAGGGAATAAAAATATAGTTCAGACATATGGTCGTAACAACGGATTGCCGGCAGCACAGATTAATGTAATGCGCGGATACGGGGATAACCTATATATCGGAACGGAAAACAATGGTCTCTATGTGCTAAATATACAGTCGGGCAGCATTAAAAAAATATCATATTCTGAAAATTCTCTGGGCAACATTGTGCAATCAATGATCATAAAGGATGATATTATATATCTGGGCACCCGCGACGGAATATATATCTGCAACCTGAAAACAGGCAAAAATCAGAATTACAGCACACTAAACGGAATGCCTCACAATGACATAAAGCATCTGTTTTTTGACAAAGATAATCGCCTGCTTTTCGCAACAAGGACAAACGGAATTTATCAGATCACTGATAAGGGTGAAGTAACGCTGGCTTATCCTACCAATCGTATAGAACAGGAATTCAATTCTATTGTTCAGGATAGTGATGGTAATCTATGGGCATCAACATACGGGGATGGATTATACATGTTTACACCCGATACTTTTTATAATTTCACTGTTGCCAATGGTTTAAAGTCAAATTATTGTTACGGTCTCATAGCCAGCAATAATCACAGTATATGGGTGGGTCATCGCATGGGTATCAGCCGTGTCAATACACAAAAATATACCGTGCAGATTTATGATGTGTCCAAAGGTATTTCAGGCGACTGTAATTTCAATGCTATGTTCCGGAATGAGGAAGGTGTCATATTGTTTGGTACTACCGAAGGACTCATAATGTATGACCCGGCAAAGGAAAAACCCAGACGCGTGCCACCTTTTACCAACATCACCCGGGTGATTATTTCTGATAAAGAATATGACTTTTCCAAAGACATTGTGCTGCCATATTCGTTGTATAAACTCAGAATTGAATTTATAGGCCTTTCATACAGCGATCCTGCTGCGGTAAAATATCAATATAAACTTGAAGGACATGATCTGGAATGGTCCGAAATCACTCCCATTAATTACGTAATTTACCCCCGTATTGAAGACGGGGTCTATACTTTTCTTCTCAGGTCTTATGACAGTAATGGTCTTTGTCAGGAAAATCCGGTTAGGCTGCATATCAGAGTTAAATTACCATTCTGGAAAACATGGTGGTTCATTGCTTCAACCATTATTGCGCTTATTCTGGCATTTATAGCCATTATTAAGTACCGTGAAAAAAGGCAAAAAGAACTTCAGGCTTACCTTGAGACCGAACTTGCGGCACGCACAAAAGAGGTGGTTGAACAAAAAGAAGAAATTGAACTGAAAAACAGAGATATAACTGACAGCATAACCTATGCCCAGCGGATTCAGGCCAGTATTTTGCCTCCTATTAAAAAACTACAGCAGAATTTTTCAGGTTGTTTTGTTTTTTATCAGCCCAGAGACATCGTATCCGGTGACTTTTACTGGTTTGATAAGGTAAATGACAACAAGTTCATTATAGTATGTGCCGATTCAACAGGGCACGGGGTTCCGGGAGCGTTTATGTCGATGATCGGAACCACGCTTATTAAAGATATTTGTTTTCGTGAAGCCGGTAAAGCACCATCGGAAATACTTAAAGTTCTCGATAAGGAATTAAGCAATATTCTGAACCAGAATATTGACGATGGTTCAAAACCACCCGATGGAATGGATATAATCGTATGCGAGATTGACCTCAAGACACATTATATGCGTTATGCAGCAGCCATGCGGCCTCTTATTGTATATAAAGATGGAGAACAGATGTACCTCAAAGGAAGCCATAGCTCGGTAGGCGGGGTTTATGACAAGGAAATAAAAACCTTTCAGGATGAAGGCCTTCAACTAAGTAAAGGCGATATCATTTATATGTTCTCTGATGGTTACCCCGACCAGTTTGGAGGAAGCCTTGGTAAAAAATTCAAAATGGTACGCCTTAAAAACATGCTTGCCGACATATACCAGAGGTCTATGGAAGAGCAATACCTTCATGTAAAAAACACATTTAACCTGTGGAAAGAAAATTATGATCAGGTGGATGATGTGTTGTTTATGGGAATTAAAATTTAGGCCTGAAGTTTTTTTAGGATATAGATTCTCTGTAGTCGATTGATAATCCTGGAAGGATTTCTTACATTTGAAATAAAATCTATTATTAGCGATGAAGTGTTCATGCATTATTATTTATGCCGGATTTCTGTTTGCTTATATTTTCAATATGCAAAGCAGGGCTCAGGATACGATTTCTTCAAATGAGACTCCTTTGATAATTGTTAATACAAATTCAGAACCCATGGCCACCGGAAAATTTGCTCCTACATGGGAATCACTGAGACAATATGAAACACCGGAATGGTTCAGGAATGCTAAATTCGGGATCTGGGCACATTGGGGGCCGCAATGCCAGCCTGAAGAAGGCGACTGGTATGCAAGGCTTATATATTATCAGGGTTCAGCACAGTATATGGTTCATAATCAAAAATACGGACACCCGTCTGAATTTGGTTTTAAAGATGTAATACACGAATGGAAAGCTGATAAATGGGACCCTGATAAGCTGGTAGCCCTCTACAAACGTGCCGGCGCACAATATTTTTTTGCTATGGCCAGTCATCACGATAATATGGATTTATGGGACAGCCAATATCAGCCCTGGAACTCGGTTAATGTTGGCCCTCAGAAAGATATTATGGCCGGATGGGCCGAAGCAGCAAAAAAACACGGACTTCCCTTCGGAGTCAGTATTCACTCTTCACACGCATGGATATGGTATGAATCATCCTGTGGCTCAGATAAAGAAGGTGAAAAAGCTGGTATTCCATATGATGGCACTCTTACAAAAGATGATGGTAAAGGACTTTGGTGGGAAGGCCTTGACCCGCAAGACCTTTATGCACAGAACCACGAGCTTAGCCTCGAATGGGATAATCCTAAAAAAATATATTCGCAATGGAGCTGGAAACAAGGAGCAAGCATCCCTGATCAGAAATATTGCGATAAATTTTACAACAGAACCATTGACCTTATTAACCGGTATAAACCCGATCTGATTTATTTTGATGACAGAGCATTGCCACTGTGGCCTGTGAGTGATGCAGGACTGAAAATTGTAGCTCACTTTTATAATAGTAATGCAATGTGGCACAACGGCAAACTCGAAGCTGTTGTATTTGGCAAGCGACTTACTAATGATCAGCGTAAAGCTATAGTGCTTGATATTGAAAGAGGCATCGCAGGCAATATTTTACCCTATAGCTGGCAAACCTGCACCTGTATTGGTGGTTGGCATTATGACCGCAAGATATATGAAAATAATGGATATAAAAATGCCATAACCGTGATACAGATGCTGGCTGATATTGTCAGTAAAAACGGGAACTTACTGTTAAACATCCCAGTAAGAGGTGACGGTACAATTGACGAAAAGGAAGTAAAAATTTTGGAGGATATTGCTGCATGGATGGATGTTAATAAGGAATGTATTTTTAATACCCGTCCATGGAAAATTTTTGGTGAAGGACCTGCCAGTGAAGCAACAAGTTCATCAGGCCGCGGTTTTCGTGAAGGCAGGGGAAAACCTTTCACCGAAAAAGACATCCGTTTTACAACCAAAGATGATGTTTTATATGCGATAATACTTAACTGCCCGGGTGAGACAGAAATAAATATTGTTTCGCTGGCAAAAGGAAATTTATTAACCGATAACCATAAAATTACCAGTGTAACGCAACTTGGAAATAAAAACAAGTTGAAATGGACTCAGACAGAACAAGGCTTATCTGTAAAAGTATCAGGCACAGGCGTTGTTGTGCTTAAAATAACAGGCGTTTTGTGATAGGGCTTTCTTCACTCAGACCTGTATCCGTTTTAATTTTACAGATTCTTTCTATGCTGTTATTACAAACAGGTCACACCTGCGAAGCTGACAATGTTGTGGCAAAAAGCTTCCGAATAAATTTTATAAATCCAAAATAATCATCAGGAGGCTTTTATAAAGCCAAACTATATGATTTCCCCGATTTAAAAATTGTTTAAATCCAATTACGGTAAAAAAATCCAATCTCAGGCAGATAAGTTATTTTTACAAAACTTAAAGCGATTTCCGGGATAAAAATTTTCCTGCAAACTCCTTAAGTATTTCATGCAGATTGGGCAATCCAAGTTCCTGTAGTTCATAAGTAACCGTTACTGTTGGTTTCGTAATCTTAACAATACGATTAAGATCAATGGGAGTTCCAATCACTACCAGGTCACATGGTGTAGCATTGATGGTCTTTTCAAGGTCGCTGATTTGTTCCCTCCCATATCCCATGGCAGGTAAAAGAATGCCTATATCAGGATACGTCTGGTAGGTCTTTTTTAGCTTTCCAACAGCATACGGCCGTGGATCAACAAGTTCGGAAGCTCCCCATTTCATGGCAGCTACTGTGCCAGCTCCAATTTTCATTTCACCGTGGGTAAGTGTGGGCCCGTCTTCTATAACCAGACACTTCTTACCTTTAATTATCTGGGGGTTATCAACAATAATAGGTGAGGCAGCATCAATAACGAGTGCACCAGGGTTGACTTTCTGAATATTTGCCCTGACCTGTTGTATTTTTTCGGGAGGAGCTGTATCCATTTTATTAATAATCACCACATCGGCTATTCTTAGAGTAACTTCTCCGGGATAATAAGCCAGTTCATGCCCTGCACGGTGCGGATCAGTAACTGTTATACACAAATCAGGTTTATAAAAGGGGAAATCATTGTTACCGCCATCCCATAATATTACATCACAACCGGCGGGATCATTTTCTGCGGCTTCGAGGATAGCCTGATAATCAACACCGGCATAGATAACATTTCCTCGTTTGATATGCGGCTCGTATTCCTCCATTTCTTCAATTGTGCATTTATATCTGCTCAGATCATCAAGGGTTGCAAAACGCTGCACCTTCTGCTCAACCAGATTGCCATAAGGCATCGGGTGCCTTATTGCCACCACTTTATATCCCATTTTCATCAGAATTTCAATTACCCTGCGGGATGTCTGTGATTTTCCGCATCCTGTACGCACTGCTCCAACCGCAACAACCGGCTTTTTGCTTTTAAGCATTGTGTCTTTCGTTCCGAGCAGTCTGAAATTTGCGCCTGCGGCATTTACACGTGCACTAATGCCCATAACGTGGCTATAGGGTATATCACTGTATGAAAAAATACATTCATCAACCTTACATTCCCTGATTAGCTTTTCAAGGTCAGATTCTGCATATATCGGAATACCATCAGGGTAAAGTTCACCGGCAAGTTCCATCGGATATTTTCTTCCGTCAATATCGGGAATCTGAGCTGCCGTAAATGCTACAACCTTATAATCTTCATTATTTCTGAAATATGTGTTGAAATTATGAAAATCCCTTCCTGCAGCACCAATAATGATTATGTTTTTCTTTGTCATAAGTCCCTGATTTTTTGTAATATAATCCATGATTAATCAATAAAAACACAGTATGTATTTAAACCTGTTGTTTTATTGACTAATCGAGTAAACCCCGACATATCAAAATCTTTCATTCCGAAATTTCGGAATGATTAGATTTTGTTAGTCGATTCGTCAATTGATTTTTTCAATTGAC
>CAZBCB010000015.1:0-16318 GCA_964489905.1 uncultured Bacteroidales bacterium | reverse complement strand
TGTATTTTTATTATTATTTAATTATTTGTATGACAATTAGTTAGTCGATTGCATCATGTAAATAGGGATTTTCTTTGCTGAGTTTTACCTGATGATCGTGCTCATTTATCAGTGAATACTGGGATATTTTTACTTCATCAGAGTGTTTCACCTGTTCGATTTTAACTTTCTTACGTTTGTAAGCAGGTGTATTTTCCAGTTCATCAATATAATCGTCTGTATCTGTCTGGGGAATATTAAGTTCTTTTATCCTCTGTTGTGTTTTTTTAATCATATTCACACGTTGTGATGCTTTTTTAGTATCAACAGGAGTGTTCACTTTGGTGAACCATTCATTTGAGGAGGTAATATCAAATTCAATGGTCTGTTGTAATCCTGTGTAATCTTTTGCAGGTTTGTCTTTTACTTCAAATACGGAATCTTCAGGAGTTTTTACAGTGTTGTAATCAGGCAGAGGGATAACGTCAATCTGGCGTTTTCTTGTATAAAGTTCGGGTATGCTGCTGGTTTCAAAACCAGTAGCAATCACCGTAACACTTATCTTTTTCCCGAGAGATTCATCTATTCCGTTGCCCCAGATGAGGTCGGCATTAACGCCTGAACGTTCCTGAACATAATCGAGTATCTGGCCAATCTCGTCCATAGTAACCTCTTCGGTTCCTGAAGAGATATTTAATAAAACATTTCGTGCGCCTTTAATATCGTTGTCATTAAGCAGGGGTGATGTCAGAGCATCCTGTATGGCTCTTAGTGCGCGGTTTTCACCTTCGGCAGTAGCCGAACCCAGAATAGCCACTCCGCTGTTTGACATAACTGTTTGCACATCAGCAAAGTCAACATTAATAAAACCGGGAACAGTGATAATTTCAGCTATACCTTTGGCAGCAATGGCCAGCACATCATCGGCTTTGGAGAATGCTTCGGATACGCGCAGATCACCATATATTTCACGAATTTTTTCATTATTGATGACCAGAAGTGAGTCGACATATTTTTCAATTTCTGCTATTCCGTCGAGAGCCTGGCTGATACGCCGCGGTCCTTCGTTTTTAAAAGGAATGGTTACGATGCCCACAGTAAGAATACCAAGCTCTTTTGATATCTTGGCAATGACCGGTGCTGCTCCGGTTCCGGTACCCCCGCCCATCCCGGCAGTGATAAATGCCATGCGGGTGTTCCCTGAAAGTATTTCCTTGATTTCATCAAGGCTTTCAATGGCAGCCTGCTTGCCGATTTCAGGTTTGTTTCCCGCTCCGCGCCCTTCAGTAAGTGATGCGCCAAGCTGAATTTTGACAGGAACAGGGCTGTTGGCCAGCGCCTGTGCATCGGTATTGCAAACCACAAAATTGACATCTTTAATGCCAAGTCTGAACATGTGATTTACTGCATTGCTGCCTCCACCCCCTATGCCAATTACCTTTATAATTGACGAACGGTTTACCGGAAGCTCAAAATTTATCAGGTCATCCATATATTTGTTTTTTTTGGTTCGGTTAGCCAATGTTTTTCGGATTAGTTTTATATAAAACAAAATGTTACATCTCGGTGTCTCTTACATCAAAAAATCCGCTGATACTGTCTTTTATGTTTTGAATTAAAGAGCTCACTCCTTTCTTGGGATCATTTTCCTTATCAGTGTTATCTGGCTGGTATTCCCAGTCATTTTTATGTTTGCCTGCCTGCGGGGTGTCAGACTGGTTACTTACAAAATCATGCATTTCTTCTTCATGCCTGCTTTTTGCTATAGGAATGGACTGGTGAAGCAGATTATGACCTTTTAACAGCAGGCCGACACTGGTGCTATACATGGGATGGTTGATTTCATTGGTGTTATCTTCACCCAACCTTTCGTTGGGATATCCGATTCTGACATCCATTCCCGACCTGAATTTCACCAGCTGGGGCAGGTGGCGAAGCAAGGACCCTCCGCCTGTTATAACAATTCCTGCACTTAATTTTTCCATACAGCCCGAATTTTCAATTTCAAAAAGTGCAGCGTCAATGATTTCCTCCATGCGTGACTGAATAATATAGGCAAGGCTTTTAAATGATATTTCCTTGGGTTCACGTCCGTTGATACCCGGAACGGTAACCACCTTGTCATCCTGTGCAAGATCACCAAGTGCCGACCCGAATTGTATTTTTAGCTGTTCGGCATATTTGCTGAGGATTGAACATCCTTCCATAATATCCTTGGTGATGACATTACCTCCGAAAGGAATTACAGCCGTGTGTCTGATTATGTCATCATGAAATACGGCAATATCGGTAGTCCCGCCACCAATATCAATTAAAGCCACACCGGCTTCTTTTTCATCTTCGGAGAGTACAGCCTCTGACGAAGCAAGTGGCTCAAGAATTAATTGCTTTACTTTTATACCAACACGATCAACGCAACGCTCGATGTTCCGGGCTGAAGCAATTTCTCCAATAACAATATGAAAATTGGCTTCAAGCCGTTTGCCGAACATACCTATGGGATTCTTTACCCCGGTTTCACTGTCAACAATATAATTCTGTGGTATAACATGAATGATTTCTTCACCCAGCTCAATGGGAATTTTATACATGTCGGCCAGCAATCGTTCGGTGTCGGCTTTGGTAATTTCCGTATCGTATGAGTCACGGTTGATATATCCCCTGTTTCGGATACTCTTAATATGTTGACCGGCAATGCCGACAAAAGCCTGTCTGATCTGGAAGCCAGCCTGTTTCTGGACCTCCTCAACAGTTGTCCTTATCGAATCGACAGCCTCATTTATGTTAAGAATTACTCCTCTTCTGATTCCTTTTGAAGGACATTTAGCCATACCTATAATATCGAGCTTTTTATTCTCATTGATATAGCCAATTATGGTAACAATTTTTGTGGTACCAATGTCTATCGCTGCAAGGATGTTATTCTTGTATTTCATATCTGTTAGTTTTTTATGCATACTATTTGGTTTTCATATTTTAAGTTAATCCTTGAATAGAGGTTCCATCCAAGTTGATTAAAGCCTTGTGTATATAATAATTTTAGTTTGTAAAACTTTTCTTCCATCTGGTCGGCTCTGCCGAAATCAATGATATGCGACCCAACGCGTGGTATAAGTTCAAATTCATATTTCTGATTAACATACACCTGAACGATCTGTGATTTCCAGAACTCATCATTATTGATGAATGAAGCAAGGTTAAAAATGTCGTATATGCATCGCTGCTGCCTGTTAAGTGAATCATACCTGAATTTTTTGATATTTTTGATTATCAATGGATTAAAAGGTTCATTAATGTGGCCGTTTACAATGAGGACATGAGGGCTGAATGACTTTACTACCGGCAGAATATTGCCTTCCTCATCAAGATAATAACTTTGCCCGTGATTGTTAAATATTCTGACAAAAGGATTTCGTTGTTTGATGTCAACATGCAGGGTACCACGTTCTGTTAAATATACTTCAGCCATTTTAATTATCTGATGTTGTTTCAGGTTTTCTTCTATCGTTTTCAGCTTAATATTTGCAACCCTTTCACCCAATATTTTTACCCGGCTTTCATCCATCATTTCCCTTATGTCTTCTGTATCAATAAAATGAGTTTTTTCACCATCTGTTATATTGATATCAATGGTATTAATTATCTGAATGGCTTGTTTTTCGGATATAAAACCTGACACCAGAACGAGGTACACAATTATAAGCAACCACAATATGCTGATTCGGGTTATCTTCATCATAATACTGTTTTTTGAAAATGTTTTTTAATTGGTTCCACCAGCTGGTCGATGTCACCTGCACCCATGGTAACCAGAAATTCAATCTGTTTTTGTTTAAGGACTTCTAAAAGTTCTTCTTTTCGGCAGATTATTTTGTTTTTAATGGTCACCTGTTTGAAAATTAATTCAGAAGTTACATTTTCAATGGGTTTTTCACGTGCCGGGTATATATCAAGCAGAATAAGTTCATCGAGCAGGCTGAGACTTCGGGCAAATTCAGCGGCAAGGTCTTTTGTACGTGAATATAAGTGCGGCTGGAAAACACCTGTTATCCGCCTGTGCGGATACATCTCTCTTATTGCTGACAGCGTGGCCTCTATTTCTTTCGGATGATGTGCATAGTCATCAATAAAAATTAATTTATCAGTCTTTAAAATATAGTCAAAACGGCGCAGGTTTCCTGAGAACTGTGACAACGGTTTTTTTATTTCATCATCATTACAACCCAGCAATCTGGTAACCGCTGCAGCAGCAACTGAATTCTCAACATTCATCATACCCGGATGAATAATTGATACAGACTTTATAACCCCTTCGGGTGTGTGAATATCAAATACATATGATTCGTTTATCAATCTCACTTTACCGGCATAAAAGTCGGCTTTTTCGTTAACAGAATAAGTGTAACATTTACATTTAATTAAAGATTTATCGACCGGCAATCCTTTTTTATATATGAGGAATCCTGAAGGATTAATTTGTGAAGCAAATTCATTAAATGCATGGTTCAGTTCTCTGATATTGCCATAGATATCGAGGTGGTCAGCATCCATGGCTGTTATAACGGCAGCATAAGGATGCAGGCGCAGAAAGGAGCGATCATATTCATCGGCTTCAACTACAACGCGTTCGCTTTGTGCGTTAATCAAGAGATTACTGTTAAAATTTTTCGAAATACCGCCGAGAAATGCATTGCATGAGTCACCGGTATGATTCAGTATCCAGGCAATCATTGTGGTCACAGTAGTTTTTCCGTGAGTTCCGGCTACAGCAATTGTTTTTTTATTTCGGGTTATTAATTCCAGCACTTCAGCGCGTTTGTATATTATAAACCCGTTTTTTCTGAAATAAGTCAGCTCTTCATCGTCAGCCGGAAGGGCAGGGGTAAAAATAACCAGTGTGCCTTCCTTTTTGTGAAAAGCAGGAGGAATATTGTTAACTGAGCTTTGAAAATGAATATCAATACCTTCTTTTTGCAACTGATCCGTTAGTGCTGAAGATGACCTGTCATATCCCGCCACTTGTTTTCCCAGTGCATTGAAATATCTTGCCAGAGCGCTCATTCCTATGCCTCCGGCGCCCAGAAAATATGTCCGTTCTATGGAATTAAAATCAGTCATCGTTGAGGTATTAATTTAAATAATTCATCAACAATTTTTGAAGTAGCGTTTCTCAGTGCCATTTTGAGGCAATTGTTGCCAAGTGTTGTGCTTAGTTCCTTTGTTTTGATAAGTTCAATGGCAGCAGGTACGAGTTTTTCTATAGCTTCATAGTCAGGGATCAGGCGGGCTGCGTTTTTGGTTACCAGTGCCATGGCGTTTTTGGTTTGATGGTCCTCAGCAACATTCGGAGAGGGCACGAGTATTACCGGTTTGCCTACAAGGCAAAGCTCAGATATAGTGCAGGCACCTGCACGCGAAACAATAACGTCGGCAAGGGCATAAGCAAGATCCATCCGGTTGATAAAATCAACAAAGATGAGGTTGGGTAATACTTTTCCTTCGATTTTTTGTCTGATGTCATTAAAATAAAGGCTTCCCGTTTGCCATATCCAGTTGATGCCTTCGTTTTGAATATGACTGATATTTCGCAGTATGCTTTCGTTAATGGTTTTTGCGCCAAGGCTTCCTCCCAGTACCAAAACAACCGGCTTGTCATCGTTAATGCCAAAATATTCAAGTGCTTCCTGTTTTTTATTTTCAGTTTTAATAACTTCTTCCCTGACAGGATTTCCGGTAACAACAATTTTATGGGCAGGGAAATACTTTTCCATCCCTTCATAAGCAACGCATATTGTATTTGCTTTCCGGGCTAACAGCCTGTTAGTAATACCGGCATAGGAATTCTGTTCCTGAATAAGCACGGGTATTCCAAGTTTCGATGCCATTCTCACCACAGGCCCGCTGGCATAACCTCCAACGCCGACAACAGCATCTGGTTTAAATTCTCTGATTATTTTTTTTGCTTTTTTTAGACTTTTTAAAAACTTAAGTATGACATTCAGGTTTCTTACAGTAAGCCGGCGGTGCAGGCCTTCAACGGGCAGTCCGGTTATTTTGAACCCTGCCTGAGGTACTTTTTCCATTTCCATGCGGCCTTCAGCGCCGACAAATAATATTTCAGCATCAGGCTTTCGGGCAATAATCTCGCGTGCTATGGCTATGGCAGGGAAAATATGTCCACCGGTTCCTCCGCCACTAATTATTATTTTCAGGTGTTGTGTCATTATCAAATTTATTTGCCGATGCTATATTTTCTGTTTGCAGTTGTCCCTGTTCTTTTATTTCCCTGCTTACACTCAGAATTATCCCCAGTGATACGCAGGTAAAGAGTATGGATGAACCACCCATGCTTATTAGTGGCAAAGGTTGGCCGGTAACGGGTATAAGATTAATGGCTACCGCCATATTAACCAAAGCCTGAAAGGTGATCAGAAGTGCCAGCCCTATTGAAAGGAATGCCGGAAACGTCCGGCTGCTTTTGCGCACCAATGCTGCTGCACGAAACAGGAGATACATGTAGAGAGCAAGTACAATGATGCCACCTGTTAATCCGTATTCTTCAATAATAATAGCGAAAATGAAATCGGAATAAGGATGTGGTAAAAAGTTTCGCTGCATGCTTTTACCGGGCCTCAGGTTAATTAAACCACCACTCACAATGGCAATTTTTGCCTGATTAACCTGATAATTATCTTCGTAATCGCCTTTAACAAAACTCTCAATCCTGTGTTTCCATGTCCCTATTCTGCCTTCCCATTTATTGGCCACACCAATGACTGCCATGATACCTATTATAACAAGCACTATTCCCATGGATGCCAGCATATGTTTTAAACGTATGCGTCCGATGAACATCATTATGATTGACACAATAAACAAAAGAAGGGCAGTGGACAGATTAGCCGGAAGAATAAGGGCACAGATGATAATAACAGGTATGATAACCGGAAGAAAAGTTTCCTTATAACTATCAATCTGAGCTTGTTTTTGGGCTAAAACCCTTGCTATATACATGACAAGAGCCAGCTTGGCAAAATCAGATGGCTGAATGGTAAGTCCCAGGCCGGGTAATGTAAGCCAACGGGATGCCTGATTTATACTTGTCCCGAAAAATAAGGTAATGATTAATAAGGGTATGGAAAGAATCAGAAAAAGCTGCGAAAGGCGTGAGAAATACTTATAAGGAACCAGATGAGTTGTATAAATAATAATTAGACCCACCAGCAAGATTGATGCATGTTTGATAATATAATAGTATGTATTTCCTCCCTGGTACCTGTAGGCCAGTGAACCGGTGGCACTATAGACAGCCAGCAGAGAAAATACGGATAATAGCAATATTACTATCCATATAACAGCATCACCCCGTAAATATTTCAGCCATATTTTATTCATGTTCATTCATTATAGTTCGCGGACATATTTTTTAAACTGCCAGCCGCGGTCTTCATAATTTTCAAAAAGGTCGAAGCTGGCACAGGCTGGCGAAAGAAGTACAGTATCTCCCTTTTTGCCAAGCCTGTATGCTGCTGCTACTGCTTCTTTCATTGATTTCGTATCGACTATGACGGGTACAATGGTTTCGAAAGCCTTGTGAAGCTTTGTATTATCGACGCCAAGGCAAACAAGTGCTTTAACCTTGGTCTTTACCAATTCAACCAGTTCATTATAGTCGTTACCTTTATCTATACCTCCGGCTATCCAGATGACGGGTGTTGTCATACTTTCGAGTGCATACCAGGTTGAATTTACGTTGGTAGCTTTTGAGTCGTTGATGAATTCAATTCCGTGTACTTTAATAAATCGCTCAAGGCGATGCTCCACTCCTTTAAAGTCCATCAGGCTTTCACGTATAACAGGCTTCCGTAACTTCAACACATTGCCCGTGATACTGGCTGCCATGGAATTATAAATATTATGTTTGCCTTTTAATGCCAGGTCAGCAAGCGACATCTCAAAAACATCATCATCCACTTCAACCTTCATAAGCTCATTTTCTATATAGGCGCCTTGTTGTCTTTGTTCTTTGAGTGTAAATCCGAGTTGTTTTGCTTTCATTACGATCCTTTCAAGTTCGCGGATGGTTATTTCATCGTCGGAGCAATAAACAAAAAAGTCGTCTTCGGCCAGATTCTGTGTTATCCGGAATTTTGAACTTACATATTTTTCAATATTGTAATCATATCTGTCAAGATGATCGGGAGTTATATTAAGCAGAATGGCAATATCGGCCTTAAAATCATACATGCCGTCAAGCTGAAAACTGCTAAGTTCGAGCACATAATAATCGTAGTTTTCGGTTGCCACCATCATGGCAAAACTTTTGCCTACATTACCTGCAAGGCCGGCATTCAATCCTGCCTTTCTTAACATGTGATGAATAAGGCTTGTAGTTGTAGTCTTGCCGTTACTTCCGGTAATGCAAATTTTTTTACCGGTGGCATAGCGCCCGGCAAATTCAATTTCAGAGATAATTCTTATTCCTTTTTTACGGATAGCCATTACGATTTCTGACTTTTCAGAAATGCCGGGGCTTTTAATCACCTCGTCAGCATTAAGAATTAACCTTTCAGTGTGCTTACCCTCTTCAAAATCAATGTCATAATTAAAGAGGATTTCTTTGTAGTGGTCTTTGATTTTTCCGGAGTCTGAAACGAAAACATCAAAACCTTGTTTGCGCGCCAGCACTGCTGCGCCTGTTCCGCTTTCTCCGGCACCGAGGACGACGATTCTTTTTTCCATTGTTATCTGATTTTTAGGGTAACAATTGTTATTACAGCCAGTAATATGCTTACGATCCAAAACCGTATTACAATTTTAGGTTCGGGATAATTAAGTTTCTGAAAATGATGATGCAGTGGTGACATTCTGAAAATCCGCTTTCCTTCACCATACCTTTTTCTGGTGTATTTGAAGTAACTGACCTGAAGTACCACGGAGGCACTTTCTGCAATGAATACACCACACAAAATGGGTATCAGCAGTTCTTTACGGATAAGTATAGCAAATACTGCAATGATTCCCCCGATTGCAAGGCTTCCGGTATCACCCATAAAAACCTGGGCAGGATATGCATTATACCACAGAAACCCTATCAGAGCACCGATAAAGGCGCTGATAAACACTACCAGTTCACCGCTGTTGGGAAGATACATAATATTCAGATAATCTGATATTACAGCATTACCTGATACATAAGCCAATATGCCCAGTGTCATTCCGACGATGGCAGAGGTTCCTGCCGCCAGCCCATCAAGGCCATCAGTAAGATTTGTACCGTTTGATATCAGGGTGATAATGAGAATAACGGCGAGGATTACCACAACCCATGCCCAGTCTTTTGCCTTATCGCCCAGAAACCATATCAGCATGGCATAATCAAATTCGTTATTTTTAAAGAAAGGAACATTGACCTTTGTTGACTTGACATCGCGGGTGACATAATTCACTACGGGTATCTTTTTATCAGCCTCTTTTGAGATATGGGTAATTGGAACACCTTTGCGGTCAAGTACTTTTTCACGAACAAGGATATCATCACTCAGATGCAGAGTCAGACCCACAACCAGGCCAGCAACAAGCTGAGCAAAAACTTTAAATTTGGCCCGTAAACCTTCTTTATTTTTTTTGAATACTTTAATATAGTCATCAATGAAGCCAACCAGCCCGAGCCATATTGTTATGAAAAGCATAAGCTGGACATAAACATTCAGTAAATCGCCGAAAAGCAAAACAGGTACCAGTATTGACAACAGGATAATAATCCCTCCCATTGTAGGAGTGCCTTTTTTGGCGAGCTGCCCTTCGAGGCCAAGATCACGGATTGTTTCACCAATCTGCTTTTGCTGAAGTTTTCTGATTATTTTTTTACCGATAAACATTGAAATAATCAGTGAAGTCAGAACTGTTATTGCCGAACGGAAAGAAAGGTAATGAAACAGGCCGGCTCCCGGTATGTCAAGTTTATCTAAATATGAAAACAGGTAGTACAACATGGCTTATTGAAGATTTGTCCGGTTTAACATAAATTGTTCGGCTATGATTTCTTTATCATTGAATGGGTATTTCACCCCTTTTATTTCCTGATAATTCTCATGTCCTTTTCCGGCAACCAATATGATATCGCCCGGTTTGGCCATCATACATGCTGTTCGGATGGCTTCTCTGCGGTCGGCGATGGCAACGGTATGTGCCGAAAGTTGATTGTCGAGTCCTTGCTTCATGTCATTGATGATGTCTTCGGGTTCCTCATCACGGGGGTTATCAGATGTCAGTATAACCTGGTCACTCATTTCGGCTGCTGTCCTTGCCATAACAGGCCGTTTTGTTTTGTCGCGGTTACCGCCTGCCCCAACAACAGTGATTATACGCCCTTCAGAGGGTCTGATGTCATGAATGGTCGACAGAACGTTCATCAGTGCATCAGGAGTATGTGCATAATCGACAATTGCTGTAACACCATCGCCTGATTTCAGGTATTGAAATCTTCCTTCAACGGATTCAAGCGTACTGATTACCCTGAGGATATCTTCTTTTGTCTGTCCGAGCATACGGGCGGTAGCATACACTGCCAGAAGGTTACTTGCGTTGAAAGCACCTATAAATTTGGTCCACACCTCGGTTTGGTCAATATTAAGCAACATTCCGTCCATGTGGCTTTCTATAATCTTTGCCTTAAAGTCGGCCATTGTCTTTACCCCGAAGTATTTAACCGTTGCTTTTGTATTCTGAACCATTACCTGCCCGTTTCGGTCATCACGGTTAATGAGAGCAAAACTGTTTTCAGGCAGGTTGTCAAAAAACATTTTCTTGGCTTTAAGATATGCATCGAAAGTCTTATGGTAGTCAAGATGATCATGGGTAATATTTGAAAAAATCCCTCCTGCAAATGTAAGGCCTGCAATACGCTGCTGGGCTATAGCGTGTGAACTGACTTCCATAAAAGCATACTGGCAACCCATATCAACCATTTCTTTCAGGAGCATATTAAGTTGCACCGGGTCAGGAGTTGTATGTGTGGCTCCTACAATTTTTTTCCCGACATAATTACGGATTGTCGAAAGGCAACCTGCTTTAAACCCCAGTTTGGTAAACAACTGATATAGTAAAGTTACCGTTGTGGTTTTGCCGTTTGTCCCTGTTATTCCGACAAGTTTTAGTTTTGATGAAGGATTATCATAGAAATTTGATGAAGCTATTCCTAATGTTTTTGCACTATCGGCAACTTTAACCATAGTTATCCCAGCCTGTGTGATATCCGGTATATTTTCGGCTATCACAACAGTGGCACCTTTATCAATGGCTTCCGGGATGAAGATATGCCCGTCGGCATGCGTTCCTTTTACTGCCACAAAGGCTGAACCCGGCGATATATTTTTTGAATTAAAGCTGATGGCTTCAACAGGTGTGTTAATATTTCCGTTAATATTAACTACATCTGCATTATGCAATATGTCAGCCAGTTTCTTCATCTTTAATCTGTATAGGTCAATTCAAGCACAATCCTTTCTCCTTTGTTTACCCTTGTTCCGGGGGCAAGAGATTGACTTCTGACGCTTCCTCTGCCAACGATGGATACGGTAAGTCCTGCGTTTTCGAGAAGATAAACAGCATCTTTAGCTCCCATAGAAACGACATCAGGAACAAGATTTTTTATTACTTTTCTTTGAGTGAATGATATGGCTTTTTCATTCTTATTTGTATTTATCCATTCGCTTTGTATGTTTTTATTGGTGATGGGTATTTCAAGTTCCTGCATAACAGCAATACTCTCACTTTTATTTCCGCTTTTTGAGTAAGGCAGGTCAACCAGAACATCTTTGTCCTTTTTTACGGGAGGGTGCATTTCGATGGAAGTTGCATATACTTTTTTTGCTATTTCGAGGAAAACAGGCCCTGCTACCTGATTACCATAATACACATCCCGGGATGGGGAATTAACTACCACGATGCATGAATAACGCGGGTTATCTGCAGGAAAATAGCCGACAAATGATGCCTGATAGCTGACCTCATTGTTGGATTTATAGCCGTATTTTTTATTGTAAATCTGATTAGTCCCGGTTTTACCGGCTATCTTAATCAACGGGTTTTGCAGGTTTTTTGCAGTGCCGTTTTCAACAACCCCTTCCAGCAGTGTCCTTACTTTTTTAAGTGTGGCTTTTGAGCATACCGAGGGTTGCAGCACCTCAGTGCTAAAGCTTTTGGTTATTTTGCCATGATAACGGAGTTCTTTTACAAAGATGGGTTTTACCATTTTGCCGTTATTTGCAATAGCATTATAAAATGCAAGTGTCTGAAGCGGGGTAAGTTGTACTTCATAGCCATAAGACATTTGTGCCAGTGATATTCCTGACCAGAGCTTATCTCCGGGATAACGAATTACGGGTTTGCCTTCACCTTTTATTTCAATGCCAAGGCATTCATTAAGCCGCATGTTGTATAACCTGTCAACAAACCGCTGGGGGCGGCTTTTATAAGCTCCGGTAATAATTTTAGCCATTCCCACGTTTGATGAATATTCAAAAACCTGTTTAACGGTGATTTTGCCATAACCGCCGTGTTTGTATTGTTCATCACGGATTTCCTTGTCATAATATTTAAATATGCCGTTTTCTGTATCAATTGTATCGTCAAGGTCAACATAGCCGTCTTCAAGAGCGGCTATAAGAGCCGGTAGTTTAAATGTTGACCCGGGTTCGGTGCTTTCTCCGATTGCAAAGTTTTGTAATTCCCTGTAATTACCTTGTTCATCTTTGCTGAGGTTAACCATGGCTTTTATTTCACCTGTTTCAACTTCCATCAGCACGGCAAGGCCATGCCGGGCATCCTGACGGATAAGTTGTTCAAGTAATGCCCTTTCGGCCACATCCTGGATCTCAACATCAATAGTAGTAATTACATCTTCGCCGTCTCTGGGTTCAATTTCATTTCTGTCATTTACGGGCATCCAGATATCACCGCTCAGCCTTTGCATCAGCCTTATGCCTTCTGTGCCGTTAAGCTGGTCTTCATAAGCACCTTCAATACCAACAACATTTCCGTTCTGATCTTTTGTGGTATATCCTATCAGTCTTGCTGCAAGGTTTTGATGAGGTCTTATACGCTTGCTTGTCTGAAGATATATCAGGCCGCCTTTATATTTCCCTAACCTGAATATGGGGAAGGTTTTAAGCTTTTTAAGCTGAATGTAGTTGACACCGGTTTTTATCAAATGATAGCGTTTGCCAAGCTGGCGTGCTTTAATCAGCTCCTGACGGTATTGCTCCTTTGTTTTGTCATTAAAGAGTCTTGAAAGGCAAATAGCAAGAGAATCAATGTTTTTATAAAAAATTTTATCGGTTAATCCTGTGCTTATTGCATCAAACCGTATTTCATAATAAGGTACCGAGCTGGCAAGCAGACGGCCGTCGGCAGCATAAATACTTCCACGGTCGGCAGGAATGATCATATTTTTTAAAATATATGACCTTGCCTCAGCTTCCCATTTGCTCTTTTCAAATAACTGAATGTAAAGGGCCTTACCTATTATCAGAAACCCGAGCATCAGGAAACTGAAATAAACAATGGCAACCCGCCATAATATGTCGCGCTTTACAGACATTATAGTTTTTTCTTTCTGACAAGTTTTTTAGGAGGTTCGACAGATTGTTTCAGCCCAAGGTTCCTTTCTTCAATGATGGCGGCAACTTCCGTGGGCCTGCTAAGGTTCATTAATTCAGCAGCTGTGGTAATTTGTTCTGCGCGAAGGTTTTTAACTTCCTGTTCAATATTATTTATCTTCCTTACCATACGCTCGGCATAGTAACGGTTTCCGATATACAACACGGCTAATACGGTAAGGAACAAAATGAAAGGATATTGTTTGCGCAGCGTGTCACGAAGCAAAACGGAACCATCTAAAAGCTCTTTGGCTTTTAAAGGCTTTTTACCGGCTTTTTCCCCTTCCTTTTCCTGCTGGCCTTTTGACTGCTTTTCATTTGTCTTTTCGGTAAGCGGTTCGACAAATGGCAAGGTTTCAACAAAATCAACTTCATTATCTATTCTGTTCATAGCATTATATTTTTTCGGCAATTCTCAGTTTTGCACTGCGTGCCCTTATGTTTTCACTGATTTCTTTTTCAGTTGGTATTACCGGTTTGGGTGTGATTATTCTGAAAACTGATGTGCTGTGTCCAAAGATGTCTTTTATGTTTGTTCCTTCAGGACTGCCCGATTTAAAAAAGTTTTTAACCATCCTGTCTTCCAGCGAATGATAGCTTATAACGGCAATTCTGCCGCCATGTTTTAATAATACCTTGCTCTGGTGCAATAATCCGGAAAGGTTTTCAAGTTCATGGTTAACTTCAATACGAAGTGCCTGAAATACCCTCGACAGGTATTGATTGGCCTGCCGCACAGGGATAAAATTCTTTATAGCCCTGAACAGATCACCTGTCGTACTTATTTCTCCGTTTGTGCGCATGGTTACTATTGATTCTGCTATTTTTTTATTGTTTTTTATTTCTGCATAGTCTTTAAGTATTCTTTCGAGATCAGCCTGTGCATATTCATTCACAACTTTTGCTGCCGTGAGCTTGCTTTGCCGGTTCATCCTCATATCAAGCGGTGCATCAAAACGATAACTGAAGCCTCTTTCAGCGGTATCGAAATGTCTGGATGATACACCAAGATCTGCAAATATTCCGTCAACTGCTGAAATGCCGTAATATCTCATGTAATTTTCAATGAACCTGAAATTGCCCCGGGTGAATATTATCCGCCTGTCATCCGGAACATTACCCATTGCTTCTTCGTCCTGATCAAACGCATATAATTTACCTTTTTGTCCAAGCCTTTTTAAAATTTCTTTTGCATGCCCGCCTCCACCAAATGTTGCATCAATATAGACTCCTGATGGCCGAATATTCAGCCCTTCAATAGCTTCGTTGAGCAACACCGGTTGATGGTATGCCATCATTCATTTTTATCTTTATTGGTTATACTACCCATTATTTTTTCAGCCAGTGCGGCAAATTCATCACTGCCACTATCAATGGCATCATAAGCATGGCGTGGCCATATCTCAATTTTGCCCGGCTGGCCGGCTAATACTATTTCCTTGTCGGCACCAATATCATCAAGCAACCGTCTTGGCAATAACAAACGGTTGTTTCCGTCAAGCGTAATTTCAGCCGTGTTCTTAAAATACTCCCGCAGAAATTTGTTATGCTCGCGATTGTAGGGGTTTGTATGGCTAAGCAGGATACTGTTTTGCCGTTCCCATTCATCCATAGGATACATAACCAGGCATTTTTCAAAAATGTCTTTTTTGACGACAAACCTTTCCTGTTTACCATGAGCCATTTGCCTGATAAATGCCGAAGGCAACAGCACACGGCCTTTCTCATCCAGTTTGCAGGTATAGTCGCCGATAAAGTTTATCATAAATTAGCCTCTGTTACTGTAATGTAAAGATAATATAAATTTTCCCACTTTATACCACTTTTATCCATTTTTTCCCACATTGTTGATAACTTTTTCCCCTGCATAGGATGAAAATCATAGGGGAGTGTTTTAAACATGGCTTACTGCGAGGTTTTTCTGGTGATTTTTTTTATTTTTGTCGTTGCTAACTTATTAACCATGGACGATTCATTTCAGCGTATAAAGCCCATTAATGTAAGGCAGGTCTTTTATGACAAGAATCCGAAACTTGCAGCAATTTTACCGGGATTTGTTTTTCGTTACCTCGAAAAGATTGTGCACCAGAAAGATATTAATGATTTTCTTGCAGTGCATGGTGATAAAATAGGACTTGATTTTATCAGGGCTGTAATTGAAGATTTTAATGTTAAAGTGTCGCTTAAAGGTACCGAAAACCTCAGGCCAGACGGATTATATATTTTTGCATCGAACCATCCGCTTGGCGGTTTTGATGGAATGTTGCTGATGGATGCCATCAGTAAATATTACCGGAATTTCAAATTTCTGGTTAATGATATTCTGATGAATATCACCAATCTGCATCCTTTATTTATACCTATTAATAAACACGGCAAACAGGATACCGCAGCTGCCGTTAAACTTGATGAAGTATTCCGTTCGGATGCTCAGATACTGACCTTTCCATCGGGATATGTGTCTCGTAAATTTGGAAAGCAGGTAATGGACCTTGTATGGAAGAAAAATTTCATCAGTAAGGCCATTCAGTACAAACGTGATATAATTCCTGTTTTTATCACAGGCGAGAACTCAAAGTTCTTTTATCGTTTGTTTAAAATCAGAAATTTTCTGGGCATAAAAGCCAATCTTGAAATGTTTTATCTGGTGGATGAAACCTTTAAGCATCGCAATAAAA
>CAZBCB010000014.1:0-16681 GCA_964489905.1 uncultured Bacteroidales bacterium | reverse complement strand
TAAACGATTACATAATTTTTGTAATTAAAATATTAATTAACATGAAAAAATTACTGTTTCTGACATTATTTACCTTGATTTTTACCGGTGCTGTAAATGCCCAGGTAAAAATTGAAGGCCGCATTACCAACATTCAGGGAGAGCCTATTCCGGGCGTGAATGTTGTAATAAAGGGCACTTCTGAAGGGACAATTACCAACGAGAAAGGCTATTATACTGTTTACAATGTTCCTGAAGGTGCCACACTTGTCTTTTCTTTTATAGGAATGCTTACAGAAGAAGTACCGGTTGGTAATCAAACGGTGATTGATCTTGTTATGGTTGAAGATATTATGAGTCTCGACGAGGTGGTGGTTATTGGCTATGGTACTATGAGGCGACGTGACCTGACTGGTGCTGTAAGTTCAGTCAAATCGGAAGAAATTAACAGAATCCCCACTCATAGTCCGATTGAAGCTATTCAGGGAAAGGTTACCGGTGTTGACATAGTCCGGAGTTCTGGTTCTGCCGGAGCCGGTGTTGACATTCTTATCAGAGGTACCAGGTCTATTAACGGTGAAAATGCACCTTTATTTATAATCGACGGAGTACAGGGCGGTAGTATTAATGACCTCAATCCGAATGACATTGAATCAATAGAAGTACTTAAAGATGCTTCAACAACAGCTATTTATGGATATCAGGGATCAGGAGGTGTTATCATTATCACCACCAAAAAAGCTCAGGCAGGGCGTATAAAAGTGTCATACAGCGGCTATTATGGCATAAACGGATTAACTCCTTACCCTAAAGGTCGGTTAGGACAGGATTACATTGACTTCAGAAGAGAGGCATACCGCACTACAGGAAAATGGGATTCACCTGAAGATGACCCGGCTATATTCGGAAGTCAGTGGGATGCTGTTCAACAAGGAAAATGGGTTGACTGGATTGATCTTATGCTTAATAATGGTTCTCTACAGAATCATCAGATTTCAGTCAGCGGAGGAAACGAAAAAACAACTTCTTATTTATCTGCCGGCTACTTTAATGAAGTAGGAGCCGTGAAAGACGATTTCTCACGTTACAATATTCGGTTAAATATTGATCATAATATAAGCAAACAGGTTAAAACAGGAGCTAAAATACAGGTAACCTATACCGACCGTAATGCAAGAAAAGATGCATTCGGCAAGGCTATTTCGGCAACACCATTGGGAACTCCTTATGATGAAGATGGAAATATTGTTATTTATCCCATTGTGAATGATAATGCTACTTTAAGTCCGCTTACCGACCTTCGCCCGAATGCTGCAATAGATAATACTATAGGTACCCGTGTTTTTACCAGTGCTTATATTGATATTGAACCAGTCAAAAGCCTGACATTTCGTTCTATTGTTGGTGCTAATCTGAATTATGAGAGGCAGGGTGTCTTTAATGACTCGGCCTCCATGGCACAAATCAATACAAAACAAAACGAAGCTTCTGTAAATACCACAAATTCCAGGTATATTAACTGGGATAATGTCTTAACCTTTTCAAAAGAAATTAATAAACATCTTATTACGTTAACTGCAATTACCAGCTACACATGGAATGAAAGAGATTATTTTTACGTATCGGGCATAAAGCAACAGCTTACTTCACCTCTTTTTTATATGCTGGATGCAACTGACCCCGAATCAAGAGAAATTGATTCTTATTATCAGAGTAATAAGACGCTTTCTGTTGCCGGTAGAATTAATTACAGCTATCACGGGAAATATCTGCTGACGGCAACTTATCGGACTGACGGTGCAAGCCAGCTTGCTCCGGGTAACAAATGGGCATCATTCCCTTCTTTCGCTGCTGCATGGAGAATAAGCGATGAACCATTTATGCAAAATATTACTCGGATTAATAATCTGAAGGTTAGACTAAGTTACGGTGTTACCGGGAATGCTTCCGTTCCTCCGTATGGTACACAAAGCCTTGTTGTTCCGGCTAATAATATGTCGTTTGGCGAAGTTGCTGCCCCGGCCTATTCATTCAATAATTTATTACAAAGTTATGACCTTACCTGGGAACGTTCAAAAACACTGGATATAGGACTTGAATCGGGTTTTTTTGACAATCGCCTTAATCTGGTTATTGATTATTATTTTACAAATACAACAGGAATTTTACTGGACCGCCCTCTTCCGGTTTCGGCAGGTGGCATGGTTAGCTCAAACAGCACTTTCAGCATCTGGCAGAATATAGGAAATACCCGGAATAAAGGTGTTGAAATTGAACTCAGTTCTGTTGTATTGAAAACACGAAACTTCAGGTGGAATACATCTCTGACTTTTTCAAGAAACAAGGAAAAAATAGTAAGCTTAATTGAAGATAAGGACATAATTATTGATGAAGAAAATTCATTGCTTATAGGTCATCCTATAAATTCATTTTACACATATAAAAAAATAGGTATATGGCAGATTGCTGACTCGGCTGAAATGGCCCGTTTTAAAATACCGGTAAAACCGGGTGATATAAAGCTGGCTGACCTGAACAATGATTCAACCATCAGCGGGTCAGAAGACCGTACATATATCGGATCGCGTGTACCCGACTGGGTTTGTGGATTACAAAATACTTTCGAATTTAAAGGTTTTGATCTTACTGTCTATCTTTTTGCCCGATGGGGACAGATGATTGAAAATGAGCTTCTTGGACGATATAATCCTTCAGGTACCGGTAATGGCCCTGCATATATTGATTACTGGACCCCGGAAAATCCGACCAACGATTTTCCTCGTCCTCATGAAGGATTCAAACTTACCGATTATATAGGGTATCAGACTTTGTATCTGGTTGACGGCTCTTATTTTAAAATTAAAAATATTACGCTGGGTTATACTTTACCAAAAAAATATAGTGAAAGGGTATTTATCCGGAATTTACGTGTCTATTTTACCGCATCAAATATTCTGACCATTGCCAGAAGTCATTTAGTGAAATATTATGATCCTGAAAACAGGGGATCGGAAAAAGCCCCCATGAGCAGGCAACTGGTATTTGGGATTAATGTTGATTTCTGATATTAAAATAACCATAAATAATGATCATTATGAAAACAATTCAATATATTAGATTTGGTATTACAGGTATGATTATGTTCAGCTTGTTTTCATGCGAACTCGATGAATATAATCCATCAGGCGTTACTGCAGATGCGATCTGGAGTACTCCACAGGGTTTCCAGACCCTGATAAATGCTGCCTATATTAACCAGCGCACTTTTTACGGAAAAGAAGACGGTATAATTATGGGTGAAGCAGGAACTGACATTTGGTTCAGAGCCGGCAAAAGCGATAGCTATCGGCAATTGTTCAAATATCTCGATTTTACTCCTGATAATAACAGCAGTACAAAAAATTACTGGCGAGACCTGTGGCCAGGAGTAAATATGTGCAATGCCGGTATTGAAAGAATTGATCATGCCGGATACACATCAGACAAGGTTAAAAATGCAAAATTGGGAGAACTTCGTTTCCTAAGGGCATTCTATTACTGGCATATTGTTGAAACATGGGGTGGAGTGATGCTTCGTACAACTGAAACCAAAACACCCGAACTTGAAGCAAAAAGAAGTCCTGTAAAGGATTTTTATAACCTTATGATTGATGACCTGGAATTTGCTGTTCAGTGGTTGCCTGTAACTCCTGAAAATCCTGCTGAATATAGCCGTGCTACTAAAAAATCAGCCATGGGCATGCTTGCCCGGGTTTTACTTACGCGAGCCTACTATTCACTTGATGAGGGGAATAAAGCTGAGGCTGACTCATATTTTACCCGTGCCAGAGATATAGCCCATGCTACCATTGATAGTGCATCTATGTGGGGAATATATTTATATCCTGATTACGCTCAGCTCTGGGATAATAGTCCTACCGGAAATAACAAGAATAATAAGGAAGCTTTGTATGTAATCAGTAATTCACTCAACCCGAGCCTTAATTATGATATTAACGGCAACAGGCTTCATCTTTGGTTCATGGCCAGATACAGTGACAAACCCGGCCTGAAACAGGATATTGCATACGGCAACGATGAACAGAGACGGTTTATGCCTACTCAGTTTCTTCTTGATTTGTTCGATGAAACAAAGGATTCAAGATACAAAGCAACTTTTCAGGAAACATGGTTATGTAACCTGCCTGATGGTTATACATGGAAAGTGGCTGATGTGACAAAATTCGGCAAAGACGCATCAATAACCGGCACCACTATCAATTATGGAGATACAGCACTTTATGTTACTAAACATGTGGTTCACGATAAAAGCACCAGAAAATATCTGGTAATTGACCGCGATAGCCTGTTCAGAGCAGATACCATTTACACCATAGCTGATATCTTTAATCCTCTTATTAAATATAAAGACTGGAACCTGACCGCTTCAAATGCACAGCCGGGCTTTAACGATATTCTGGTAATCAGACTGGCAGAAATGTATATGATTGCTGCTGAAGCTGAGTTCCAGCTCGGGGATTTAGCAGCTGCTGCAAATGATATTAATGTTTTAAGAACCCGTGCTGCATTGCCAGGTAAAGAAAACGATATGCTCATCAGTGCTTCGGATATCACGCTTGATTTTATTCTCGACGAAAGAGCAAGAGAATTTGCTGGAGAACATCTTAGATGGTTCGATCTGAAGCGGACAAGAACTCTGGTTCAACGGATTGAAAAATATAACAAGGATATCAGAATTCCTGCAAGACTCCTCAGAAAAGATAACGGAGTATTTGAGAATGTTTTGCTCAGACCTGTACCTCAGACTGAAATTGATGCTCTGCTGAACGGAGAAGAATTCGGGCAGAATCCGGGCTATATTGAATAGTGATGTAATGATATGATTAAGAAAATGAAATGATGATTAATGACCTGAATTTCAGTCCTATCAAAATTAGGCCATTATAAATACTGATTTTGAGAGAATTACTAATTGCATCATCTTTTATATGTTAATAAATACCAAGCAGCAGTTAAAATTTATTTTATTAATAATAATTGTCTTTTTCATGCTGTCTTGCAGTAAAAGGCAGGTTACAGTTCTGATGCCATTGAATTGTCATGCAAGGATAATCTGGGGAATGGAAAAGCTTTCAGAAGTTCTCAGTAAAAATAATTATCATATTAGTTACTCCAACGGTAAACTCTTGAATTCGAAAAAGAATATCAGTTTGGTGATTGGATTATTGTCTGATTCGCTTGTTACAATAAGCACCAGGGAAAAGGACATTCATATTCCTGATACGCTTGGTAAGGAAGGTTTTTTTATTCATGCATCTGAAAATTTTATTGTCATTGCAGGCAGCGATCCCTCAGGCGTATTATACGGTTGTCTTGAACTGGCTGAAAGGGTTGAAAAACAAGGAAAGCTTCCGGTTAATATCCACTTTTCCGACCAGCCTGAAATGGTTTTGAGGGGTACATGCATCGGATTGCAGAAAACTACATATCTTCCCGGAAGAAAGGTTTATGAATATCCTTATACACCCGAAAACTTTCCATGGTTCTATGATAAAAACCTCTGGATTCAATACCTTGACATGCTTGCCAGGAACCGGATGAATTCGCTTTATCTCTGGAACGGTCACCCGTTTGCCTCGCTGGTACGATTGAAAGATTACCCCTATGCTGTGGAAGTTGATGATGAAACCCTTAAGAAAAATGAAGAAATATTCAGGTTTTTGACAGCTGAGGCTGATAAACGCGGAATATGGGTTATACAGATGTTTTATAACATCATTGTGTCAAAACCATTTGCCGAATTTCATTCCATTGAAACTCAGGATAGAGATCGTCCGATATTACCGCTTATTGCTGATTATACCCGCAAATCAATTGCTGCATTTATTGAAAAATATCCTAACGTTGGTCTGATGGTTTGCCTTGGAGAGGCTATGAATACTATTGATGATGATATCACATGGTTTACCCGGACCATAATTCCCGGTGTAAAAGACGGATTAAATGCCACGGGCAGCAGTAATGAACCTCCGTTAATACTACGGGCTCACGATACCGATGCACGGAAGGTGATGGAAGCCGCCCTTCCTTATTACAAAAATTTATATACAATGCATAAATATAACGGAGAATCGCTTACTACTTATCAGCCCAGAGGACAATGGGCTGATTATCATCGAAATCTGAGCAGCATTGGAACAGTACACATAGCTAATGTACATATTTTGGCTAACCTGGAACCTTTCCGTTACGGTTCTCCCGATTTTATTCAAAAAAGCGTTCAGGCCATGCATAATATACTCGGAGCAAATGCATTACATTTGTATCCGCAGGCTTCATACTGGGACTGGCCTTATTCTGCCGATAAAGCTTCTCCGCGTATTTTACAGATTCAGAGAGACTGGATCTGGTACAACGCATGGGGCAGATATGCATGGAATGACAAACGAGACCGAAAGGAAGAAATTGAATACTGGTCAGACAAAATCGGCGATTATTATGGTTGTGGTAAACATGGCGCTGAAATACTTAAAGCTTACGAACAGACAGGTGAAATAGCTCCCAAACTTTTACGAAGGTTCGGCATTACAGATGGCAACAGGCAGACATTATTGCTTGGCATGTTTATGAGTCAACTGGTGAATCCATATAAATGGGGAGTATATAGCAATTTTTATTCATCCAACGGGCCTGAAGGAGAAATACTTATTGATTTTGCCCGTAAGGAATGGCAAGGCCAGACACATACAGGTGAAACCCCCGTCCAAATAATAACCGAAGTTGTTGAACATGGTGATGCTGCTGTTGAAGCAATTGAAAAAGCCGCTCCCTTTATAAGAAAAAATAAAAATGAATTTGAACGACTGAAGAATGACATTTACTGTTATCAGGCTGTTGCACATTTCTTTGCTGAAAAGGTCAATGCGGCTTTGCATATTTTACGCTATAAGTATTCAAATGATATTAATGACCTTCAGAAAGCCTTACCATACTTTGAAAAAAGTGTTGAAATTTATGCTAAACTTGTGAATCTTACTAAAAATACTTATTTATATGCTAATAGCATGCAAACCCAGCAACGCAGGATTCCTGTTTCGGGTAAGGACGGCAGAAACATTACATGGGCTGAACTTTTACCACAATACCGTGAAGAGCTGGCTAATTTTAAAAGGAACCTTTCCAACCTTAAATTATCAGAAGAAAAAGAGAAAACTGCAAATATGAATACTTTGTCTCTAATACCGGTTGATGTTAAGATTACCGGTGGCAAAGCAGCGTGGTATCCGATTGCAAAAAAACAGAAAGTATTTTCCGATAAAGATTACATGATTGTTAATTTTGCTCCCGAACTTAAAGGCTTAAAAGGGCTGAGAATGTCTTATGATGAACAGGTGAATAAAGGTACCGTTCTTAAATTCAGTTGTAATCAGCCGGTAAAAGTTTTGGTTGGCTATTTTAATGGTCATAGTTACAAAATCTTATCCCCTCCTTCGCTTGAAACAAATGCTCATGCTGACGACAGAGGTCAGGCTGATATTAAAATTGCCAATGTGCTTGAAATACCGGGCTTATACCCAGTGAATATATATAATTATGATTTTGATGCAGGAGAAAATACATTAAGGTTAGAAAAGGGAATTGTTTTAATACTGGGCTTTATAGACAGAAATATTGAATTAAAGGTACATGACGCAGGTATTGGTATAGTAGGAAACAGTGAATCAATTGACTGGTTGTTTTATTAAACTTAATATGAAACAAAGGAAGAGATACCCACACAATCCGCTACTCGGGAAAATACTGTTACCTGTTGATATAGTGCTTGCTCCGGAATGGTGGTTCAGACATGAAGGAATTACTTTCGATCAGGACTTCTTTTTTCATCCAATAAAACGTGTGGAAAGTGAACAGCGTATGGAACAGGCGCTTTACGAACGATGGGGCAGATATGGATCCGGGAAAAATAAAGATGTTGTCAGGCCTGAGATTGGAGCCGTTCATCTTGCTGCAGGGTTTCTGTTATCTGAAATGTTGGGCTGCAGGGTAAATTACTGCGAAAATCATCCTCCGCAGGTGGTATGTGCCGGAAGGGATGACCTGGTGATAAATGAAGATGATGTATTCAGTTCGACTGTTTTTAAACGTTTTACGAATTTAATTGAATCATTGAGGGAAAAATTTGGCTATCTCACCGGTGATGTAAATTGGGGTGGAATTTTAAACCTTGCCATGGACCTTAAAGGTGATAGTATCTTTATGGATATGATGATGAAACCTGAAGAGACAAAAGTATATTTTAGCAAAATAGCTTGTATTATTAAAAGGTTTACGACTGCCGTATTTCGTGAAACCGGCACAACTTCGGTATCAGTAAACCGTAATGTGTTTAACCTCAGAAATCCGGTATTCCTGCATTCTGAATGCACTCATACCATGATCTCAGAAGAAGATTACAGAAATTTTTTGTTGCCTTTTGATATTGAATGGAGCAAAACTGTAAGGCCATTCGGAATTCATCACTGTGGTCATGACCCGCATCGTATGGCTGAAAGTTATTCAATGATACCTCATCTCGATTTTCTTGATGTGGGGTGGGGTGGTGATGTAAAAAGACTCCGGCAGTATCTTCCGGATACTTTTCTGAATATCAGACTCAGTCCGGTTGAAATAGCAAGACAAAATCCAAATGAAATTAAAGAGTCTATAATAAAACGGGTAAGGGATTCAGGAAATCCATATCTTACCGGTGTTTGTTGTATTAATATTGATGATACCGTAAGTGATGAAAAGATTGATACAATATTTGAAACCGTAGATGCTTTGAGAAAGGAGTTCAGTAATGAATAAATTCAATACAAGACTCTCTGATACCCAGTCAACCCCTGTTATTCCGGTAAAACCAGAGAATTTTGATTTTGATGAATATGCTGATTATGCCGCACAATTAAATAAACGTTGTAAGGCCTTTATAGAGTCTGATTCAGGTGTTGTTGTTTATCGCAGGATGCGGGTAGCCGATTGTTTTTCGTATGGTTGTCGTGATATGAAAAGCTCCCTTGAAAAACAGCTCGGAGCACTTAAAATGAGCATGTCGTATAAAGCGGATGTTCCGAATTTTCTGGAACCCTGGTATGGTATTGGTACAATTGCCAGTGCTTATGGAGGCGATTATATCTGGTATGAAGGTAATGCTCCTGCAATGAAACCAAGATTCAGAACGGTTGATGAGGCATTAAATTACCACCCGCAGGAAGTTGCTGCTACACCCATCGGAAAGCATACCTTGAGTATGATTGAATATTTTATGGATAAAACGTATGGAAAGCTGCCGGTTTCATTTACCGATTCCCAGTCTCCACTCAACATTGCCGGACAACTGATTCCTCTCGACCAGTTTTTTTATGAATTAATGATGGATCCGTTAAAAATCAAGAAATTATTTGATATTCTGGCTGAACTCACGCTGGTATTTAATAACGAGCAACTGAAACTCATTGGTGATGCACTGGTGTTGCCCGGCCATGGATTTGCCTCTTCAAAGTTCTGGAAAGGCATGGGCCTTAGTGATGATAACACCATTATGATATCTCCTGAACAATATCTTGAAATTGCAGTGCCTTCGGTCGAGAAGATTTGCGTACCTTTTGGCGGCACTGCTTTTCATTCATGCGGCGACTGGTCAGGCTGGATCGATGCTGTGCTTAAAATCAGGAATTTGAAGATGGCCGATGCTGCTTTTTCATCTGAAACTGATCCGGGTGCTACTGTTAATCCTGAGGCATTTCATAAGTTTGCTGGTACAGGCATAGCGCTTAATGCACGTATTGTTGGAAATCTGCAAACCATTGAAAATAAAGTGAGAAGCCTCTGGATATCCGGTATGAAGCTGATTGTGGTAACCTATTGCCAATCAACTTCGGAACAGATCAGAGCCTATGAAAAAATTCATGAAATTTGCAGCTGAATGTTACATTTTAAAATTCAAAAAATGATATAAATTTTTGCTTCATGAAAAATCTGCTTTTATTCGTTTTGTTTGTTCTGCTTTTAGGATATTATGGCAGGACAAATGATAATATTGGTATGCAACTCTGGTATAAACAACCTGCAGGCAATTGGAATGAAGCGTTGCCTTTAGGAAATGGCAGGCTCGGTGCCATGGTTTTCGGAGGTGTTGCGCAGGAAATACTTCAGCTTAACGAAGAAACGGTATGGGCTGGTGGTCCGCATAACAATATTAATGCTGATTGCAAAGAATATATCCCTGTTGTGAGAGATTTGGTGTTTCAAGGTGAATATGCAAAAGCCCAGGAAGTTGCCGACAATTATATTAAATCTTTTCAGAATGGCATGCCCTACCAGCCTGTTGGAGATTTACTGATTACTTTTCCGGGACATGAAAAGTTTTCGGATTATTTTCGCGGGCTTGATATTGAAAAAGCAGTTGCAACAGTTAAATATAAATCAGGTGATGTAACATACATGCGAGAAATATTTACATCATTTACTGATGATGTGATTATTATACGGCTTACTGCAGATAAACCGGGCAATATTAATTGCACCATTTCAATGGGTAGTTTGCAAAGACATTCCACCGTATCCAGAGACAACATGTTGCTTATGTCAGGAGTAACATCTGCTCATGAAGGTATAGAAGGGAAAGTACAATTTTATACCATGGTTATGCCGGTCATTGAAAAGGGGCATTTTGAAATTAATGATACTACAGTTTCAATAATTAATTCCGACAATGCAACAATATATATTTCTGTTGCCACTAACTTCAGGAGTTATAATGATTTAAGCGGTGATGCTGAAAAAAAAGCCCTTCAGCTTTTACAAAATGCAATAAACACACCCTATGAACAAGCATTTATTAATCATATTTCATATTACAGACAATATTTTTCGAGAGTGTCACTTGACCTTGGAGTAACTGATTCAGTTTATAATCCTACTGATACAAGACTAAGGCAATTTGCAGAAGGTAATGATCCTCAGCTGGCGGCTTTATATTTTCAATATGGCAGATATCTGCTTATCAGCAGTTCACGGCAGGGTGGTCAGCCTGCCAATCTTCAGGGAATTTGGAATCATCTTATGTTTCCTCCGTGGGATTCTAAATACACTTTAAACATTAATTGTGAAATGAATTACTGGCCGGCTGAAGTAACTAATCTGAGCGAACTGCATCAGCCATTATTCGGACTAATTTATGATTTGTCATTTACCGGTAAGGAAAGCGCATCGAAAATATATGGAGCCCGCGGCTGGGTGGTTCATCACAACACTGATATATGGAGAATTTCGGGTCCTTGTGACAAAGCGTTTTACGGATTATGGCCGTCAGGCAGCAGCTGGCTTACACAACATTTGTGGCAGCATTATCTTTTTACCGGCGACAAGGATTTTTTGCGCTGGGCATATCCGATTATGAAAGGCGCTGCAGAATTTTACCTTGATGTACTCAGAGAAGAACCCGTGAAAAAATGGCTGGTACTTTGTCCTTCTAATTCGCCCGAAAACAAATACAAAGGGCTGGCATCTGTGAGTGCAGGTACAACCATGGACAATCAGTTACTGTTTGATCTGTTTTCCAACTTAATCAACGCTTCGGTTGTTCTTGATACAGACTTTGTTTTTGCTGATACACTCAGATACGTGCGGTCAAGGTTAGCCCCGATGCAAATAGGCCGCTATGGCCATTTGCAGGAATGGCTTTACGACTGGGATGATACTACTGACCGGCATCGGCATGTTTCACATCTATATGGGCTCTATCCAGGCAATCAGATTTCTCCTTTCAGAACCCCTGCGCTGTTTGAGGCAGCCAGAAAATCGTTAATATTCAGGGGAGATGTATCAACCGGCTGGTCAATGGGATGGAAGGTTAATCTGTGGGCACGCCTTCTCGATGGAAATCATGCATATAAGCTTATTGTCAATCAGTTGTCTCCTGCCCTCCAACCTGATGGCAAAATCAGGGGAGGAACTTATCCTAACCTACTCGATGCTCATCCTCCCTTTCAGATTGATGGAAACTTTGGCTGTACGGCAGGAATAGCCGAAATGCTTCTTCAAAGTCACGACGGCTTTATTTATGTTCTTCCGGCACTGCCTGATGCATGGCCTAAGGGAAAGGTAAGCGGACTGGTTGCCAGGGGCGGATTTGAAGTAGGCATTGAATGGTCTGACGGAAAAATAAATAAAATTACAATTTTTTCAAAAAATGGCGGTTTGTGCCGCATACGTGTTAATACACCGGTTACTGCATCAGGTAAGTTTGAACTAAGAAAATCAAAAGAATCAAACAGCAATCCGTTTTATACAGTAAATGAAATTAAGACACCGGTCATTTCACCTGGTATAAAGCCCACTGAACCTAAGCTGCCTGTATCTTTTCTGTATGATTTCCGGACTGAAGCAGGAAAAACCTATATTCTGCATGCATTATAAAACTACGCAGATATTAAAGCGCTATAAAAATCCAGTATGAAATTTTGCGTAATGATATTTAAAAAGCCGCTGATTTGTATAATGCTGTTTTTGCTTTTTTTTCCCGGGTTCCAGTTAAAGGTACAGCCGCAGATAAGAACAGATATATTATTGAATGAAGGATGGAAAACAACGGTGATTGATACAAATAACAATATTTATCAGGGATTTGAAAATTTAAGTTTTAATGACAGTTCATGGCAAAAAGTAGATGTGCCTCATAACTGGGATCAATATGAAGGATACAGGAGAGAAAAACACGGTAACCGGCACGGGTCAGCCTTATACAGAAAAATTGTCAGTATCGGAAAGAAAGAAAAAAATAAACAGTATTTTCTTTGGTTTGAGGGTGTTGGTTCGTATGCAACAATATGGGTTAATGGCAGACTGGCAGGCTGTCACGCCGGCGGGCGGACTTCATTTACCATAGATATTACTGATCTGGTAAATGTTTCAGGTGAAAAAAATATACTTGCCGTGCGAGCTGACCATCCGGCCGGAATAAATGATTTGCCCTGGGTATGTGGTGGTTGTTCAGAAGAATGGGGTTTTTCAGAAGGTTCACAGCCCATGGGCATCTTCAGGCCTGTGCATCTTATTGTTACAAACAAGATAAGAATTGAACCCTTCGGTGTTCATATCTGGAATGATACACTATGCAATAATAAACCGGCTATAGTCAGGCTTAAGACAGAAATTAAAAATTACGGGAACAAAGATCACAGGATAAAGTTAATCAGCCGTCTCCTGCGTGCTGACAGCAGCTTTGTATCAGCCTCGGATACCATTATATGGATACAGGCCGGAGAAACCTTAAATATAGAACAACGTCCCATTATCGTTCAGTCTCCCCGTCTATGGTCACCTGATGACCCTTATTTATATGTTATGGTGACTGATATTATTGAGAAAAACAGAATTATTGACCGTGTCTTTACTTATTGCGGAATTCGTTATATAAGTTGGCCATTAAGCCGTGGTGACAGTACTGGTACATTTCTTCTTAACGGAAAGCCGGTATTTATTAACGGGACTGCCGAATATGAGCATAATATGGGCATGAGCCATGCTTTCACCTCTGAACAAATACATGCACGGGCAATGCAGGTTAAAGCAGCCGGATTCAATGCTTTTCGTGATGCTCACCAGCCACATAATCTGCTTTATCAGGAATACTGGGATAGGTATGGAATACTTTGGTGGCCTCAGTTTTCTGCACATATCTGGTTTGACAACCCCGATTTCAGGGAAAACTTTAAGATCCTGTTAACAGAATGGATAAAGGAACGTCGGAATTCTCCTTCGGTAATTCTCTGGGGTTTATCAAATGAAAGTGCCTTGCCTGAAGATTTTGCCCGTGAATGTACAGAGCTTATCAGAAAACTTGATCCTACCTGTTCATCACAGCGGTTGGTTACCACATGCAACGGAGGTAGCGGCACTGACTGGAATGTTATACAGAACTGGTCGGGAACATATTCGGGAGACCCTGAAAAATACGATAGCGAAATGAAGCGTGATCTTCTGAATGGAGAATACGGTGCATGGAGAAGTATTGACCTGCATACCGAAGAAGGATTCCAAAATAATAATGTTCATAGCGAAAACAGGATGTGTGATTTGATGGAAATTAAAATCAGCCTTGCTGAGTCTGTCAGAAACCAATGCTGTGGTCACTTCCAGTGGATTTTTTCTTCTCATGAAAATCCGGGAAGAATACAAAACGGTGAGGGATTTCGAGAAATTGACAGAATAGGTCCTGTTAACTATAAAGGACTGTTGACATCCTGGGGAGAACCATTGGATTTGTTTTACCTATACAGAGCATACTATGCCCCAAAAGAAACTGAACCAATGGTTTATATTGTTTCACATAACTGGCCCGAGCGTTGGACAGCACCAGGGATTAAAAGCAATATCGTTGTATATTCCAACTGTGATGAAGTAGAGTTGTTTAACGGGCCGGATACCATGTCACTCGGACAAGGAAGGAAAAATGGGCGTGGTCATTTTTCATGGGATAGCGTCCTCATTAATTACAATCTACTTTACGCCAGAGGTTATGTAAACAAAAAATTTGTTGCTGAGGATCAGATAGTATTACACCATTTGCCGGCTTATCCTCAAAAAGTTGACTATGGAAATGACATTATTGATATTACAATACCAGAAGAAGGTTATCATTATTTATACAGAGTAAACTGCGGAGGGCCTGATTATAAAGATGTTTATGGTAATTTGTGGAGTGCCGACAGACGCAAAACAGCCGATACTGTATGGGGGAGCAGATCATGGACTGATGAATATGAAGGCTTACCTGCTTTTTACGGAAGCCAGCGCCGAACCTTCGATCCTGTTACAGGCACTTCAGATGATATGTTATTTCAGACTTTTCGCTATGGCAGAAACAAATTGCGTTATTTTTTCCCGGTTCCGGACGGCGAATATCTTGTGGAACTATTCTTTATTGAACCATGGTATGGGACTGGCGGTGGAATGAACTGCAAAGGATGGCGAATTTTTGATGTGGCTGTAAATGATTCTGTAATTTTTAATGATCTGGATATCTGGAATGAAGCAGGGCATGACAATGTTCTGAAAAAGATAGCAATAGTAAAGGTTACAGGAGGTGTGTTATCTGTGTCATTTCCTCAGGTGAAATCGGGACAAGCCATAATATCAGCAATAGCTGTTGCATCCAGATCAGCCACTGCAAAACCTATGCCTTCACCCTTGCCGCTAATTAATAATATTGTTTTTAAAAATATTAACCTTAAAGATAAATGGTCTGTGAATTCATGGCTCGATAAAGGAGACTATCAGTATTCTGATAAAGGAGTCCGGTTCAGATATCTTCCATCAAATTTATATGGTGCTGAATGGATAAAAACATCTTTTATCACAGAACAATTTGAATCTGATACTGTTGCCTTTTTTGTTTTATCTGAAAAGGCTGATGTTTTTGTTGCGGTTGATAACCGTATTGAAAAGTTGCCTGAATGGTTGAATTCTTACATGTTCACAAATACTTTTATTGAGAATGATGCATACCGATACAAAGTATATGCAAGGCGCTTTGAAAAAGATGATACTGTATATCTTGGCCCGAATGGCAAGATAATAAACGACAAAGCAGAAATGTACACTGTTTTTGCAGTGGAGACAACTGCGCTTGGCCGGGCTCAGGATCAGCGTTCTGTTATAGTCTATGAAACTGAAGAGGCTGTGAAAACGGGTGAATCAATAAAAGAAGTCAGAACTGCTGAAATGAATTATCTGCAAATAATAGAGGCAATAAATGACAGTCTGTTATGGAACATAAAAATTGGGGTAGGAGATACCTATGCGTTAAAATTCAGATACAGAAACATTTCTGTGCAGGATATACCTGTCAGGGTTAAAATATCTGATATGCAAAATAATATTATTTATGAAGAAGAAATTATGTTCCGCTCTGCTCAAAAATGGAAAAATCAGCAAATAAATAAATTACTTAACCTTAATGCAGGAATATATCAGGTTTGTTTAATATTTCATAACAAAGCAAATCTTGAAATTGATGCTTTAACAGTACAATAATCCGAGATTAGTCAATATAAACACAATAAATATATGAACATTATGTTTCAATTGACGAATTTGAGATATTTATATTTTGGTTTGTACTGATTAGTGCCCGTTAAACAGAATATACAAGCCAATCATGGTTATTATCAGTAAAATCCATGGTATCCATACTTTGGCAGGTGCAGGATTTATTTTTGTGTCAAAAGTGAGGTTATTTACATTATTATTTTTGTGGTTCCCTGTCAGGGAAATAATGAACATGGCGACAGCCAGAATGACAAATATAAAAAACGAAAGAAGGAGAAAGTGCGGCCAGAATGTATATTTCTCTGAAGGGAAGACCCATAAATAGAAAATGCCTGTGCCCAAGCTGAATACTGTTCCGGCAGTGAGAATAATGTTAGCAGCTTTTGCTGTTGCTTTTTTCCATAAAATTCCAAAAAGAAAAACAGCCGACATGGGCGGAGCAATGAAACCCAGAATAGCCTGAAATACATCAAAAAGATTTAAACCTTTTATGCTGTCAATAGCTAAAGTCAGAAAAACAGCAGCAAGAGCTCCAAAAACAGCAGCTATTCTTCCTCCCGACTTCGTCGCGAAAAATGGTTAAGTAATTGATAAACAAATACATAAAAAA
>CAZBCB010000013.1:0-17997 GCA_964489905.1 uncultured Bacteroidales bacterium | reverse complement strand
TTTATTTTAAAATTTGTTAAAAAACCGATTTTCTTTTTCATATTAAATCGGAATTAGTTTATGGAAACAACATAAATATTTAAAAATATTGTTTCTGTTGACTTTCCCGACAAATAAAATCTATCATTCTGAAGTTAAAGAATGGTTAGATTTTGTTAGTCGATTCATCATTTAAAAAGTTCAATTGACGAATTTGAATTAAAATTAAATGAAAACACCACATTAATCCTTACCTTTGTGCAATAAAATAAAATTATTGTCCAATGGCATTTAATTTTTTATTTAAAACGCCGAAGCCGAGAAGATTTCATTACGATCCGATTTTTTACGATCCTGAAAAAGAAGCCCGTGAAGAACGGATTAAAAGGATAATGAAGGAGGTTAATGCAACAGGAAACGGAGAATATAAGCCAGGTCTAACACGAGGGACCTTTCGTGAATACTATAAAAGAACACACAAGTCAGACCGTTATCGCACATTGCGTTTGATGATAATTGTGTTTATTCTGCTCATGCTGGCCTATTTTTTAATATTTCGTTAAGTACACTTTGCATGGCTGATGTAATCAGACTGCTTCCTGAATCAGTTGCCAACCAGATTGCTGCCGGCGAGGTAATACAAAGGCCTGCCTCAGTGGTAAAAGAACTCATGGAAAATGCCGTTGATGCGGGAAGTACAAATATTTCTGTCATTGCCAAAGACGGGGGTAAAACCCTAATTCAGGTGATTGACAACGGTTGTGGTATGACCGATACCGATGCCCGCATGTGTTTTGAACGTCATGCTACTTCAAAAATCAAAGAAGCAGCTGACCTTTTTGCAATCCGCACACTCGGTTTCAGAGGTGAAGCCATGGCATCTATTGCAGCTGTAGCTCAGGTTATCCTCCGAACACGCAGGCCTGAAGATGATATTGGCACTGAAGTTATCATTGCAGGGTCAGTTGTAGAATCGCAGAAACCGGTTAACTGTCAATCAGGTGCCAATTTTATGGTAAAAAATCTTTATTATAATACACCGGCACGCAGAAAATTCCTTAAATCAAACAATGCGGAACTGAAGCATATTATATACGAATTTCAGCGTATTGCACTGGCTAATCCGCAACTCGAATTTTCACTAAGCCACAACGATTCTGAAATATACATTTTACCTTCAGCTCACCTTAAACAACGTATTGTTCATCTTTTCGGGAAGCAGATTAATCAGAGCCTTACTGCAATTAAAGCTGATACAACACTTGTGAAAATAACCGGATATATCGGAAAACCTGAATTTGCAAGAAAAACTTCAGGCGAACAGTTCTTTTTTATTAATAACCGCTTTATGAAACATGCTTATTTTCATAAAGCCATTTTGTCAGCATACGAAAAGCTGATCCCGCCTGATTATTATCCGTCATATTTTATTTTTCTTGAAACTGACCCTGCATCAATTGACATTAACATACATCCAACCAAAACAGAGATAAAATTTGAAGATGAACCCGCCATTTTTCAAATTCTTGTTGCTGCCACCCGTGAAGCCCTGGGAAAATTCAACCTGGTACCCTCCATCGATTTCGATGCCGAACAGGCTATTGAAATTCCTCCGATGAAAAAAAATGAATCATTCAGAATCCCTGAAATTCCATATAACCCCGATTATAATCCGTTTGAGTTTGAAAAAAGAGGAGGAGAAAATTTTGCATTCCGTAACGAAAAAACTAATCTCAAACACTGGGAAAAACTTTATGATGATACCAACATAATTCCTGCAGAAAGGCACACCGAAACAGGACTGCAAATGTTATGGAAGCATGCAGGTAGCCATTTTATGCAATTAAAAAACAAATATATACTCACGGGTGTTAAATCGGGCCTTATGGTTATTGATCAGCACAGGGCACATGAAAGGATTCTTTTTGAAAGATATTTAAGATCATTGGCTCACAACCAGGCTGTTGCCCAACAGACGCTTTTCCCTGTAACTGTTGAATTGTCACCATCTGATTATCTTATCGTAAAAGAATTTGCAGATGACCTTCAGCTTTTGGGGTACGATATCCGCGATTTTGGTGGCAATACTATTGCAATAAACGGCTGTCCGGCTGATATTCAAAACCCGAATCAGAAAGAACTGCTGGAGAGTTTTCTTGAAGAATATAAAAACCAGGAAATCGATATCAAAATAAAGGCCAGGGAGAAGATGATCAGGGCACTGGCGTCAGTTTCGGCTATTCCTTACGGAAGACCATTGACTGATACTGAGATGCAGGCTCTGGTTGATGAACTGTTTGCCTGTGAAAATCCCAATTATTCGCCTTCAGGTTCTCCTGTTATGGCAATAATAAGCCTTGAAGAACTTGAAAAAAAATTTTAACCCCGTATGATAAAAATACTAATCTACCCTGATGCTTAGATAATACAAATAAAAGAAATTTTAAGGAAAAGCAAAATAATACTGAAAACAATCCTAACTTTGCATTTTTTAAATTATTACTCCATTGCAATATGAGTTCATTTGGTTCAGGACGCGGTATTTCAACACCTCCCGTAACAAGATCAATTCTTACTGTTACCATAATTGTTTTTGCCCTGAGTTGGGGAGCAGAATATTTTCTGCATACTGATAAAATGATCAGGTATCTGGCATTATTCCGGGTCCAGTCACCTCTTTTCTTTCCTACTCAGCTGGTAACGCACATTTTTATGCATGGGAATCTGACTCATATTTTCTTTAATATGTTTGGCCTGTTTATGTTTGGCCGTATTCTCGAAAGCATCTGGGGCGGTAAAAAGATGTTGTTTTTCTATCTGGCAACCGGAATTGGCGCAGCCCTTATTCAATCGCTGATCACATACATACAAATGCAAAAAATGATACACCTTGCACAGGCATTCGAGGCAAATCCCAGTTACCTCGGTTTCAGTGCATTTATTAATAAATACCTGTATGCTTCAAGCAACTATTATCACGAAATAATGTCGTTTGCACAGAAATGGTTTTATAATCCTGAAAACACCAGTTTTTTTCAGCAGGCCAAAGTTTACATTCAGATTATTGAAGCTCAGAATCTCAATATACCCATGCTGGGTGCTTCAGGTGCAATTTTTGGCCTGCTGGCAGCCTTTGCTATGATGTTTCCTGATGCTGAACTCATGCTGATATTTCTCCCAATCCCAATTAAAGCCAAATATTTTGTCCCGATTTACGCTGTTATCGAGTTATTCTTTGGCGTAGCCGGCTTTCAGTGGGATAATATCGCACATTTTGCCCATCTGGGGGGAGCGCTTGTAGGTTTCATCATTGTCAGGCATTGGAAAAGAAAACAATTCAACATTTATTAATTAAATTTGTATTGTTTTTTACATAACCATGAATATAATCGATGAAATAAAAATGTCATTCAGGCATGGCAACATGCTTATTCGCCTGATATTTATCAATTCAGGTATTTTTATTGCAATCGGAATTATTTATGTGATTTTCAGGTTGTTTTCACCCGGTGTAACACTTGCTGATCTAAATGGTATTTTTTACCAGAAGTTTATGCAATATATTGTACTACCGGCCAGTCCTTTTAAGCTAATCGTCAGACCATGGACAATTATTACTTACATGTTTGTGCACCAGAATTTATGGCACATTTTGTTTAATATGCTGTGGCTTTTCTGGTTTGGCAAGATTTTTTTACAATATCTTACTGAAAAACAACTTTTAAGCACATATCTGCTGGGAGGATTAGCCGGTGCTGCATTTTATCTGATTTTACTCAACCTTATGCCATGGCTGAGCGATTATCTTAGCGCTTCGATGATGGGGGCATCAGCTGCCATAATGGCAATTGTCATTGCAATCTCATTTTATGTACCCGACTTCACTATATTTCTTCTGTTTTTCGGGCCTGTAAAGCTTAAATATATAGCGTTGTTCAGCATTGTTATTGACGTACTGATGATTGCTTCATACAATGCAGGAGGGCATATTGCCCATCTTGGCGGAGCCTTATATGGTTATCTTTTTATCATGCAATATCGTAAAGGAAAAGATATAGGCCGCTGGTTAAATAACTTTCTTGATGATCTGGTAACTGTTTTTAGTTTTCGTCGTCGATTGAGGGTTACGCATAAAAAAACCGTCAGGGAAATGAGTGATGAAGAATATAATATGCGAAAAGCCGCATCACAGAAAGAAATTGACCGGATACTTGATAAAATAGCTCAATCAGGTTATGAAAGCCTGACAAAAGCTGAGAAAGATACGTTATTCCGTATGAGCAACAAAAAGTAATAACCTTACTCCAACCCTTCCTGCCTTGAGAAACATAATCCGTCAAATATTGCTTGCAATAAACATTCTGTTAGCACTTTTATTGGTGATTTCATACCTGTCGGCATATATAAGCCCCGTTAAAGCATGGATTTTTGCTTTTGCCGGTCTTTTATATCCATATATCCTTTTAGTAAATATTCTGTTTGTGATTTTCTGGGCCGTTTTTCGCAAATGGCTTTTTCTTATCTCTTTTATTATAATAATTTCGGGATGGGGATCCTTAATTAAACTGTTTCAGTTTAAGGTCAGAAAAAACCCGGTGGAAATAAACGGAGAATCATTCAGACTCGTTTCATATAATGTCCGGTTATTTAATTATTATAAATGGGAAAAAGATCCAAGCATTCAGCAAAAAATATTTGAATTTATAAACAATCAAAAACCCTCCGTCGTTTGTTTTCAGGAATTCTTTACATTACCTGAGGGCGAAATATCATTACCTGCAATTAAGAAAGCACTTAAAGGTCTTCCCTGGTCTACCATACAATATACCCATGTTATTAAAAGCAAATTTAATTTCGGACTGGCAACCTTTTCGAATTTTCCTATTGTTAACCAGGGAGTAATTAAGTTTGAAAATTCGTTAAACGGCAGTATATTTTCTGATATTGTAATAAAGAAAGATACTGTAAGGATTTATAATTGTCACCTGCAATCAATTAAGCTCAGGCGCGATTATTACAAAGTACTTGACAATTTTATTTTCAAATACAATGATGAACATTTAAATGAAGTGAAGGATATGTCGATAAGGCTTAAAAACGCATTTATACAACGCGCAATACAAGCCGATCAATTGGCAGAACATATATATACCTCGCCTTATCCGGTAATTATTTGCGGCGATTTTAATGATACGCCTTATTCATACAGTTACCATAGGCTCAGAAAAGGCCTGAAAGATGCCTTTGTTCAGTCCGGTTCAGGAATCGGCAGCACTTATCGTGAGAATATGGCGCCGGTGAGAATTGATTACATATTTCACAGTCCTTCACTAAGCTCGTTCAATTATGGAAGTATCAAAAACAACTGGTCTGATCACTTTCCAGTTTTTTGTGATTTCACATTTTCCCAAAAGGCAGATTCAACAGGTCGACATTTCCGCCGGAAAGAATAATTCCTGTTTTTTTACCACGGAAATATTCCGGATATTCAATAATTGCAGCTAATGTTACAGCCGAGGAAGGTTCAATAATTATTTTCATTCTTTGCCATATCAATTGCATGGCATCAATTATTGATTTTTCGGAAACAGTAAGAATATCATCCACTTTATGCCTGATGATTTCAAAAGTCATCGGACCAAGTGAGGTCAGTAAGCCGTCAGCTATGGTGGAAGGATTAACCGAAGGCATCAATATACCTGAATGAAAAGAACGAAAGGCATCATCTGCCTGACGAGGTTCACAACCATAGACTTTAATTAACGGTTTAAAAGCCTTAGCCGATATAGCAGTACCCGAAAGCAATCCACCACCGCCTACGGGTGTTAAAATACACTCAATCTCTTCAATGTCTTCAAGAAGTTCTTTAGCTGCCGTACCCTGTCCGCAAATAACCTGGAAGTTGTTATAAGGATGAATAAAAACTGCCCCTGTTTTCCTGACAACTTCATTAAGAGTAGCTTCGCGGCTTTCAAGTGTGGCTTCACAAAAGGTTATATCTGCCTGATATTCCTTAACAGCATTGAGTTTCGGTATTTTAACATTACCGGGCATAACCACAAAGCATTTAATACCTCTTTTTAAGGCAGCCAGTGCAAGCGCAGCGGCATGATTCCCCGATGAATGTGTAGCTACGCCCTTTTGGGCTTCGTCATCTGTTAAAGAAAAAACAGCATTGGTGGCACCTCTGTATTTAAATGCACCGGCTTTCTGAAAATTCTCACATTTAAAAAATAAATCCGACTCCAACATACGGTTTATGCTTGCAGAGGTCATCACCGGCGTGCGATGGACATAATCGCAAATGCGGTTATGGGCTGATTCAATATCTTTATAGGTTGGAATTTTCATAACCGGATCATTAACCCATTTATGTTATTAATCTTATTTTTCTATCTACTGTCATAAGTAATCTTGAGTCATTCTTAACCGGGTCTTTTCTGGTTACAAATCTATGATAAACCATTTTCCATTGCCTTCAGTTTATCAATCTGCAAGGGCTTATGGCTGCTGTTACCTTTTTTATTACTGCTTTTGCTTTTGAGAAATTCTTCATATTTCTTCATAATAATAACCACCAGATCATATTCATTGATATTCAGGATAAAATTATCCTTGAAATCACAGAATTTCATAAATTCCATTACTTCCTCATCTTCTTGCAGACCAGTTACTTTTTTAACCAACTCAGGGTTATATTTTTTATATACTTCATCCTTTCGCTTTTCTTCAGCAAGGCGTTCCTTCAACTTAATCATCTGCTTTTCCTCAGGTGTCAGAATCGGAATAGAAAGCAATTTCACGCCATTAAGACTTTCCTGCTCTTTTCTTTTACGGTCGGCTTCAAGGGCAACCCGGGTTGATTGCTCCTGTATTTCTTTACGAAGATTTTCGGTTTTATCTTGTGATAAATCAAGTTGTAAAAACCGGTTTCTGAATTCATCATAATTCCGAAAAGCAAAAATTCGGGCCTCTTCTATTTCATATATGCGGGGATATAACCGGTAATTGATGTTTGCACGCAACCTGACCATAGAATCGCTTATTACCGCCACTTTATAATAATAACCTATTGCTGAAAAGACCAGTGTATCGCCAGGTGTAACGCCGATGATAAAATATCCCGAAGTATCAGAAAACGTGGCCTTACGAATACTGTAATTCTGAATATGGGCAAATGCAACAGGCTTATGACTAAAAGCATCAGTCACCCTGCCTTTTAAATAAACATCCTGTCCATGAAGTAGGTGTGTGTGCAAAACAATAGCAACGACATATATTAAAGCAGTTCTAATATCAGGCAGATGCATAATTATTCTATCAACACATGTTAAAATTAGGAAATGATAACAATTTTTAGGTATTGTGCAGTGATAATTTGTAATTTTGGTTTGTTAATAATTCTTAAAATCAATATACTGATGAAAGCTACCGTATGCCGCAAAACTCATTTCAATGCAGCACACCGGTTATTTAATCCGGCATGGGATAATAAAAAAAATACAGAAATTTTCGGCGTATGCAGTAATCCTAATTACCACGGGCATAATTATGATTTAATAGTAAAAGTAACCGGTGATATTGACCCTGATACCGGTTATGTAATGGACATGAAATTCCTGAAAGATATCACCGATCAGCATGTAATCCAGAAATTTGACCATAAAAATCTGAATCTCGATTGCAGTGAATTCAGGAATCTTAATCCTTCAGCAGAAAATATCGCCATGATAATATGGAATATTCTCAGGGAGAAAATTGATAAAAAATATGAGCTTTCCGTTATTTTGTATGAAACAGAACGAAACTTTGTTGAGTATTCCGGTGAATGAATTATTTAATATCTCACAATTATGAAATGGCTAAGAGTATTACATCAAATGATAATCAAATTACTCATAATACCTATACGGTTTTATCAATATGCCATTTCTCCATTATTTCAACCACGTTGCCGGCACTATCCCACCTGTTCGGAATATGCCATCCAGGCACTTAAAATTCATGGTGTTATCAAAGGCAGCATGCTGGCATTATGGCGAATATTGCGTTGCCACCCTCTGGGAACACATGGGTATGATCCTGTACCTCCTAAAAAAATAAAGCAACCTTATAAACCAGAGGCTTAAAGCCTTAAACTATTTGCGTGTAAAAGACGTTATTTTTCTTTTTTGGATGTGCAGCCATTATGAGCCAGAACACACAGAATAGCAAGTAATAAAAAGGAATTGGCGGTGTGAATGTAATTGATCACATGCCTGAAACCAAAAATGTTTTGCCCTATGATAAGGGAAATAACTGCAATCAGTAAAATAACAGCACCAACAATGCCAGTTACCCATGCGGCTAATTTAAATAGTTTCATAGTGAGTTTTTTTAGGTTAATTTTAACAGTCTTTACACGAAAGATAAGAAATATTAAAATACAAGTCAATAGTTACATAATTGGTTTGCTCGGTAAAATTTTCTAATTTTCCTCAAATATTTATTATGCAAACAGAATTGTCCAACATCAACTTAATCATACAGCAATTTGAAGAAGCCAGAGATATGCTGAATGCTTTTCTGGCAGATGGCAATAATGTCAGACAAATTGAAAGGGCAGTACAGATAATGACTGATGCAATCAGAACAAACCATAAGATTATTTCCTGCGGCAATGGCGGGTCGATGTGTGATGCCATGCATTTTGCCGAAGAGCTGTCGGGCTTATTCAGGGCAGAGAGGAAGGCATTGCCGGCTATCGCAATTTCAGACCCTTCACATATCACCTGTGCAGCCAATGATTATGGTTTTGAAGCCATTTTCTCGCGTTACATCGAAGCAATAGGCCAGCCCGGAGATGTATTGTTAGCTATCAGCACAAGCGGAAATTCGGAAAATATCATAAGAGCTTCCCTGGCAGCCAAGGAAAAAAATATGAAAGTTATAGGACTAACGGGTAAGAATGGTGGCAAACTGGCATCGTTGTGCGACGTGGAAATAAGATCCCCCCATTCAGCTTTTTCAGACCGCACCCAGGAAATACATATCAAAATAATTCATGCATTGATATTATTAATTGAAAAAAATATATTTTCATAAGCTGGCTTAATCTTTTTTCAATTATTTACGTTGTTTAATAAAAACCTATCATGAAATACAACTTTTTTATTATTTATCTGTTGATAATTCTTTTTTCCGGATGCATTGATGAAAATATAACCAATGTTTCCGAAAACATGGAAATCACTTCGGGTTATTCTCTTCCTGTAGGCCAGGCTGAATATAATATAAATAAATACCTCGATGGTCTGAAAGAAAGTATTTTCCCATGGCCTGATTCGCTTTATTACAATGACACTTTATATCCAAATTACCTTGAATATGTTGAAGAATATGATATTAAAGAATTTGATTTCAGTCGCCTCGGAGAAAATCTCGATATGATAGAAAGCATTATGCTCAGAATTATGATTGATAATGGTTATCCCACAAAGTCACTATCACAGGTATATTTCACCGATCTGACCATGTCTTACGTTATTGATTCGGTTTTTTCAGATGGGCCGCATATTATTGAACCTGCATTAATTGATAATAATGGCAGAGTAATTGAGCCCTATCACGAAATTTTTGATGTATATATGCCCCAACGTTTTATAGATAATATGGCGGATGTCCGGCATGTCAGTATTTTTAGCCGCGTCTTTACTACCCGTAATGATATGCTTCATGCGAGGTTCTATTCTGACTACAAATTAACAGTCCATATAGGAATTCGTGTGAGGCTAAGGTATAATATTGAAGATCTGCAAGAATATTTATCAGACAAATAATGCATCCTGTAAAAAAAATATTACTATACCGATTTGTAATTCTGATGCTGCTCACCACACCATTATTGTTTTCTCAGCAAAACAATACATTATTTTTTATGCATTCCATTCCGCAATCGAATTTTCTTAACCCTGCTATTCAAAACGACTGCAAGCTTTTCATAGGGCTTCCCGTTATTTCTTCAGTACATGTAAACATCGCCAACAGCGGGTTTACATTAGACCAGCTTCTTGAAAAACAAGCCAATGACAGCTTCAGAATTGACGCTGATTTTATATCAACAAAACTGGCACCACGTAATTTTTTAAGTACAGAAATTCATACTACCATTCTGGCTGTGGGACTGCGCCGCGATCCTTATTATTATACCTTCACGATCAACGAAAAAAATAATGCTATATTCTTTTATCCACGTGATTTGGTGGTGTTTGGACTTGAAGGGAATACACAATTTGAAGGGCAATGGCTTTCATTTAACGGCACAGGTTTGCTTTTTAATCATTACCGCGAATTTGCCATCGGAATATCAAAAAATATTGACCGTTATAAAACAATTGGCATCAGGGCAAAACTGCTTTTCGGTAAGCTGAACATTGAAACCAGCCGGATGAATGTCAGGATGTTTACAGAGCGAAATACCTTTGATTTATTGTTTGATATTAATACAAGGGCAAATGCATCGTTCCCCTATTCAATTGAAACTGACGGCTATAATTATAACATTGTGCACAAATATGATGCTCCTGTTATGAAATATGTCTTTAACCGACGTAATCCCGGAATTGCCTTTGATGCCGGATTCATTTATAAATACACCGATGATGTTACTTTTTCAGGCAGTATTCTCGATATTGGTTTTATTTACTACGGCAGCAACTTAACCAATTACAGCCTGCAAGGCGAATATTTATATACAGGTCCTCTGGGCGACACCATTTTTAGCGAAAGCTACATGCGGGATTTGTTTAATTCCGTGAACGCAGCCATGGATGAAAAACTTTCCTATAATTCATATCTTCATTTTTTAAGCCCTGTACTATTATTGGGTGCAACCTTAAGAAAAAGCCCCCGTTTGAGTTTTAATGCGCTTTTATTCAATAAGTTTTATAGAATGAAATATCAAAATGGTATTACCTTGTCGGTACTTTCAAGGCCGTTGAAAAACATGGAAACAAGCCTTAGCTGGTCATATATGAACCGTAGTGTACTGAACCTTGGTATTGGATTGGCTTATGGAAAAACCCCCTTCCAGTTTTATCTGGTGAGTGATAACATACTGGCCCCGCTTATTCCGATGTATGTGAAAAATATTAATCTCCGCTTTGGTCTGAACATCCACCTTGGATGCCATAGAAAAGAAAAAATTGATGAATGCGGATGTTCATGGATACAAAGGGCAATTGAAAAAGAAGAAAGGAAAGAAAAAATCAAACGAAAACTGTGAAAACATTTAAATATTTATCTTATTGACAAATCCGGTAATATTTTTATATTAGGGGTGCAGTTATTTTTTCATGAAAATTAAAATGTTAAACCAAGGTTGTTATTTTATCATTCCATGCTTATAAAAACCTATGGCAGTGCAGTTTATGGTGTTAATGCAGCAATTATAACCATTGAAGTAAATGTAATTCAGGGTGCAAAGTTTTTTCTGGTTGGCCTCCCGGATAATGCTGTTAAAGAAAGCCAGCAACGTATTGAATCAGCGCTAAAAACCAATGGTTTTCGTATGCCGGGTAAACGGGTAATTATCAATATGGCTCCTGCTGACATTAAAAAAGAAGGATCATCGTATGACCTGCCATTGGCTATAGGCATTCTGGCAGCTTCGGAGCAGATAACATGCAAAAATCTTGACCATTATTTAATTATGGGAGAGCTTTCGCTTGACGGAGGCGTAAGGCCAATTAAAGGGGCTTTACCCATTGCCATTGAAGCACGGAAAAGAGGCTTTAAAGGCTTTATCCTGCCAGCCCAGAATGCACGGGAAGCGGCAGTTGTTAAAGACCTTGATGTATTTGGTGTTGAAACAATCGGTGAAGCCATAGCTTTCCTGGCAGGTGAACAATCCATTGAACCTGTGTTTGTCGATACCCGTAATGAATTTTTTGCTAATATCAATGATTATGATGTTGATTTCAGCGATGTGAAAGGGCAGGAAAATGTAAAGCGTGCTATGGAAATTGCCGCAGCCGGCGGTCATAATATTATAATGATAGGCCCTCCGGGTGCCGGAAAAACCATGCTGGCCAAGAGGCTGCCAACAATACTTCCGCCTCTTTCGCTCAGTGAGGCGCTTGAAACCACAAAAATTCATTCTGTCGCCGGTAAAACAGGAAAAGATGCCTCGCTAATGACTACCAGACCGTTTCGTTCGCCGCATCACACCATTTCTGATGTGGCACTTGTTGGAGGAGGCTCATTCCCTCAGCCCGGCGAAATATCACTGGCACATAACGGTGTGTTGTTTCTCGATGAACTGCCCGAATTTAAAAGAACCGTCCTTGAGGTTATGCGTCAGCCACTTGAAGACAGAAAAATAACCATTTCACGTTCACGGTTTTCAATTGAATATCCTGCTAATTTTATGCTCGTTGCATCAATGAACCCATGCCCCTGTGGCTATTACAACCATCCCGAAAAGGAATGCGTATGTACCCCGGGAGTGGTACAAAAATACCTTAATAAAATTTCAGGCCCCCTGCTCGACCGCATCGATATTCACATTGAAGTCGTACCTGTCCCTTTTGAAAAACTATCGGAACAACGAACCTCCGAGACAAGTGAAATGGTAAGGCAACGGGTAATTAAAGCACGCAAAATACAACAAGAGAGGTATAATAACCATTCAGGCATTCATTGCAATGCGATGATGACCACCTCCATGCTTAAAGAATATTGTACCCTTTCAGAAGCCGGACACGCCTTATTAAAAAATGCCATGGAGAAACTTGGCCTGTCAGCACGTGCTTATGATCGTATTTTGAAAGTGGGCCGAACTATTGCCGACCTTGAAGAAAGTGAATCCATACAGCCTCATCACCTGGCTGAAGCCATTCAGTACCGCAGCCTCGACAGAGAAAACTGGGCAGGATAAAGCAAAGTAAGCAATCAATTGATTTTGTTAATTATATTTTTATTAACAAAAAACCAACTGAATTTCAAATTGATTTACTGATAATTCATTAAACCCAAGTACAATAAATTTATTAATCCCGAATTAATCAATACCAGGCATAAAAATACCACAATTCTGATTATATGAGGCTAAATCTCCCGACTACGCATTTCTCACGCGTAATTTGAATTAATTCATCTTACTAGGGTTAAAATAACGAAGGTTAAAAAGAAAATGGTATAATTTTTATTAATGTTAAAAATTTCAAACAGGCTGTCATTTTTCACATCACTGATAACATGTATTATAGCTATGCACATGGCTTGTGACTTGATAAACCTGTAAATTATAAACATATACGATAACCCATATTTTTCATTAAAATATTTCCATTTTTAAAATATATTTAGATCTTTGCAAACCAAAAATTATTTAACAAATACTGTTTAACTGATAAGCTATAAAAAAATGAATGAATCAATTGCTATTCTTTGTGCAGGTGGACCTGCCCCGGGTATTAATACTGTAATCGGTTCAGTAACTAAAGTATTCCTCAATGCAGGTTATAATGTTATTGGCATTCATGAAGGGTTTAAGACCATATTCACTGATTCACCAAATATTGAAAAGCTGGATTTTATTTATGCCGACAGTATTTACAGCAGAGGTGGCTCTGCCCTCAGAATGAGCCGTTATAAACCTAAAGATGAAGAATTTAAGGTTGATTTCTTTGTAAAAAACAATGTTAAGCTGCTTGTAACCATCGGAGGTGACGACACTGCTTCAACTGCCAACAGATTAAGTAAATTTCTTGAAAAGAATAAAGTAAAGGTTTCCAATATTCATGTACCCAAGACCATTGATAATGATCTGCCTTTGCCTGAGGGGATACCAACCTTTGGTTACCATTCGGCCAAGGAAGAAGGGGTGCGGATTGGCACTACCATTTATGAAGATGCACGTACAAGCGGCAACTGGTTTGTAATTTCTGCAATGGGACGTGAAGCCGGACATCTGGCATTTGGTATAGGTACGGCCTGCCATTTTCCCATGATCATTATCCCCGAAATGTTTAATAAAACCAAAATAACTTTTGATAAAATAACACGGATGATCATTTCATCCATGATAAAAAGGAAGCTGATGGGCATTGGATATGGCGTGGCTATAGTCAGTGAAGGTGTATTCCACTTTATGAGTGATGAAGAAATTGAAGGAACTGGCGTTAATTTTACCTATGATGAACACGGGCACCCTGAGCTGGGCAATGTCAGCAAGTCGCACATTTTCAATATGCTTGTTCAGCGTAAATTGAAAAAACTAAATATTTCTGTGAAAAGCAGGCCAAATGAAATCGGCTATGAGTTACGTTGCACACGACCCATTGCATACGATCTTACATACGCTACTATGCTCGGTACAGGGATAATCAAATTGTTCCAGGAAGGACTGACAGGATGTATGATAGTACAGACTCACAACGGCGATAATGCTACGCTTTACCACAAAGATCTAGAGGATGAACACGGAAAAATAAAACCACGATTGGTAAATATTGATTCAGGAAGAGTAAAATTAGTATTCGATAATAACCTGCATTACATTACTAAAAATGATTACAAGGCAGCAAAAAAATATTTACCTGAACCCGAAGAATATGATTTCAAAAAGATACTCGAATGGTAATAAAAAAGCCCCATGCAAAGGGGCTTTTTTTTTGATATAAAATTTAATACCTTTATCATGATGATCTGATTTATTATCATGCCTTTATATGGTTGAAGTTAAAAAGAAAAAAGGCACCATTGCCATATTGACGGGTGGAGGTGATGTCCCCGGTCTGAATCCAGCCATCAGGGCCATAACCATCAGGGCGCTCCGTGAGGGCTATCAGGTGATAGGCCTAAGGCGCGGATGGGCAGGTATTATGGAAATAATCAGGGATAAAAAGGCTGATAACAGCGATAAATATCAAATATTATCCGAAGAAATTGTTAATAAGGCGGGAAGAACAGGTGGTACATTTCTGCACACTTCCCGGACACGTCCGAGTCATGTTTTAAAAGAACATGTTCCGCCTCAATATCGCGATAAATATAACAACGAAGTAAACGACCTGACCGAGGAGGTTATCAAAAACCTTGATTTTCTTGGCGTTGACTATTTGATTCCCATTGGCGGAGACGATACCCTCACTTATGGCGTAAGATTATATTCAGAAGGTGTTAAAGTGGTTGCTATTCCTAAAACAATGGATAATGATGTTCCCGGTACCGATTATTGCATTGGTTTCAGTACATGTGTTACACGCACCATACAGATGTGTAATACACTCCGGACTTCAGCAGGTTCGCACGAGCGTATTCTGGTACTTGAGGTATTTGGCAGGTATGCGGGTTTCACGGCAATGCTGCCAACAATGGCCGGAGCTGCCAATCGTTGTGTAATTCCTGAATATAAATTTGACCCTGAACTCCTGACCAGACTTCTTGTTGAGGATCGCGAAAAAAATCCCAGCAAATATTCAGTAGTTCTCGTATCCGAAGGCGCTATGATGACAGGAATGAACGAAATTAAAGCCGGACAGGACGTTACTGATGTTTACGGACATAGCAAAACAGTTGGAATCGGTGAACTTATTTCAGAAAAAATTAAAGAATATTCTTCAAAATACAATAACGGAAGAAGAGTGAATACCATATATCAGCAACTTGGCTATCTTGTGCGCGGCGGTGATCCCGATGCCATTGACTCTATTGTCCCCATGGCCTATGGAAATCTTGCACTCGACCTTATTTTAAAGGGAATTCACGGACGCCTTGTTGTATTGCGTAACGGGCGTTACGATAATGCTCCCATCGATGTAGTCACCAGCACAAATAAAGTTGTTGATATAAAGCGTTATTACAACATTGAACGCCTGAGGCCTCATTATAAAAGTTTTGAATTCCAGCCCCTGTTTATCATGACAGGAAATTCATAATGAGTTGAATACCTCACTGTTTATTACCCATTTTATTATGGGTAATGGTGAATGTTCACCTATAATTGTTGCAGTCAGATGCTGTTTTTCAAATTAACGTTTGATATAAACCCACGCATTGGGTGTTATCTCTGACCTGTATTGATTAATTTCAGATATACTTGCCCTGAAATCATTATATGATTTTACTGTCACCATCTGAAATCCGCCCGGACCATTTATAATACTGGCATTATAGCCCATACCCCTGATCTTATCAGCATATTTCTCAGCATTTTTCTGAACCATAAAGCAACCCACTATCATATAATATTGCCCATACTGAACTTCATCACTCCCTTTCTGAGCCATAGCCTGAGATTCCTGCTGCGCCTGCCTTAACATATCATAATATAAAGCCGAATCAACCTTTTCAGCTTCTGAAGTTGTATCAATAAAAGCAGACAAGGTATCAACTTTCTTCGGAAATATTTTGCTCTTAATGAACTTACAGGAAGGCATCAGCAGCAAAACAGCCAGTAAAGCAATAATTATTCTTTTCATTATTCAAATTTTTTAGATAATGATTTTCATTTTATTCACCTTCTAAATTTAATAAATGCTGATTATCTTTAGTTTAACCGGTTGTTGATAAACCAGATAAATTTGTTTTATCAAGGCATTACATAAAAGAATGTAGGCCTGTTGATAATTTTTTATAAATTAAATACATTTAACTCTTTTGTTGCTAAAACGTATAATAATCTGAGATTGGTCAATAGAAACACAATAAATATTTAAAAACAATGTTTCTATGACTTTCCCGACAAACATAATCTTTCATTCCGAAATTTCGATATGATTAGATTTTGTCTGTCGATTCGTCAATTGATCTTTCAATTGACGAATCTGGGATAATTAATCACATGCAAGGATTTCTGGAAAAATTCAGGATAAAATTTTATTTTTATATGCTGATTTCAAAAGGATTTTAATACTCTTTTATAAATATCAAAACCGGACTTATGACCGGTAACATTAGACTTAAAATTTGAAAGCATCAGGTGACATAAGAACTCTGGTAGTTGAAGATGAGTTAATAATAGCTGAAGACATTAAAACAAAACTCATTTCGCTGGGTTATAACATTGTTGGTGTAGCAGCAACATTTAACGAGGCTCTTGCTTTGCTTGAAAATAACAAACCTGATATTGCCATACTCGATATCATGCTCAGGGGTGAAAAAGATGGCATTAATCTGGCAGAAATCATACAAAATCAATATAAAATACCTTTTATTTTTCTGACTTCATACGCCGACAAAACTACTGTTGAGCGTGCCAGACAGGTTATGCCCGATGGTTATCTCGTTAAGCCATTTACTGATAAAGACCTTTTTGCAGCTATTGAAATTGCCATTTTTAAAAAAATAAGCAATCAGAATAAAGCTGAAAAAACCAATAATGAAATTTCAAACACAGTATTACATGATTGTATTTTCATTAAAAAGGACTACTTAATAATCAAAATCAAATTTGAAGACCTTTTATGGATCAAGGCTGACGGTAACTATCTAGAACTTTATTGCAGAAATAATAAAAAACACCTGATCAGGTCAACATTAAAAGATTTTCTTAAAAAACTGCCCGGGAATATCTTCCTGCAAACCCATAAATCCTATTCTGTGAATATCAGTTATATTGAAACTATTGAACATCACCATATCCTTATCGGAAATCAGCAGATACCCATTGGGAGGTTGTTCCTTGAAAGTGTTAAAAAAACACTAAGGATAAATTAATTACACACATATAACAGTGTCCCGTTCAGCATACATTTCATTTTATCACAAAATTGTGTTGTTCATCACATTTTTATTCAATAATAGCATTTTATTTCAGACTTTTATAGCAATAATAATCCGTCAATAAAAACAAAGTAAATATTTATACTTCTGTTTCTATTGACGAATTTGGATTTAACGAATTCGGGTTAAACTTACCTGATTAATAAAACAATAAAATGAGACCATTTATTTTTTATTTGATTACATTGCTTCTGTTTAACCCAAGTAATATGAATTTACAAATTCATCCAGGCTTATAAAAACAGAAAGGGC
>CAZBCB010000012.1:0-18146 GCA_964489905.1 uncultured Bacteroidales bacterium | reverse complement strand
TATATAAAAAAATTCATAAAAATTCTGAAGCGGAATGAGCAATAGAAAGGTATTATCATGACATTTGTTGATTAATTCGGAACTATAATGTTAGTCTTTCCTGTCAGAATGTAAAAAATGTAATAATATGACTATTACCGTAAACGAATTGGCAAAAATGATTGATCACTCTCTTCTGCATCCGGTGCTTACTGATGCAGAAATTGAAGCAGGCTGCCGGCTAGCCTTAAAATATGATGTAGCCTCTGTGTGTGTTAAACCTTATGCCGTTAAAACAGCAAATAATATTCTAAAAGACAGTAATGTTAAAGTAGGATGTGTAGTGGGATTTCCTCATGGGAACAGCACAATTTCCGTGAAAGTGTTTGAAACAAGGCAAGCCATTGCTGACGGTGCTGTTGAAATCGATATGGTAGTTAATATTGGAAAAGTATTGCAGGAAGACTGGGAATATGTCAAGAACGAGATAAATGCAGTAACCGAAGCATGTCACAAGGGTAAAGCGATAATTAAAGTGATTTTTGAAAATGATTACCTGCCGGAAGATAAATATAAAATTGAACTATGTAAAATATGCACCGAAGCAAAAGTTGATTTTATTAAAACTTCCACCGGGTATGGGTTTGTTAAACAATCCGACGGATCATACAATTATAAGGGTGCAACGATTTCAGATCTGATTCTTATGCGAAAATATGCAGGCCCGCAGGTTAAAATTAAAGCCGCCGGAGGCGTTAGAACACTTGATGGTTTACTGGCCGTTAAGGAAGCAGGTGCTGAGAGATGCGGGGCATCAGCAACAGCATCTATTATGGAAGAGGCTATTAAAAGATTCGGATAGTAATATTTTATTCTCCAAGTCTCAGGGCTATGTGATTATAAACTGCATTTCTGAGTGATTCATAATTGTGAAACCGGGGATTTACCGGATTTAAAAATGATACTGTTACCTTTTTAAATAATCTGGGAAACCTGGCACCGGAAGGTAAAATATTATATGTGCCATTTATAGCAACAGGCACAACCGGAATATTAAGTTCATGTCTCAGAATAGCGAAGGTCTGTTTAAATTCACCAATTTGTCCGTTTAATGTTCGTGTACCTTCCGGGAATATCAGCAGGTTTTTACCTTTTTTTAATACTGCCGCCAGCTTCTGGATTGACAATTTCAGGTCTTTATTGATATCAACCAATATTATGTTGTTGCGTTGGGCAAGAAAACGCAATATCCGGCTTTTAAAATGTTCCCTCTTGGCATAAACATAAGTATTTTTCATAAACTTTCGTTTGAAAAAAGATACAATAAGAAAGCCGTCAAGTATGCTTTGATGATTGGGCGCTATTATACAAGGTGTATCTGGTATGTTCTCAAGTCCTTCAGTTTTAATGCGCATAAATAACCTCAACAGAACCCTTGAAATATTTTTAAATATATTATGCGTAAACCATGATTCAGGTAAAGAAACTTGTATCTTTTCATGCAATATTTTCGACCAGTTGAAACTGTCAATAGTATGCCTTACTTTGTGAGAAGCAATATATTCAGCTAATTTTTCAACGGACTGAAAATCAGCCAGCATATTTTCTTTAATAATTACGCCGAAAGCAGTTTCAATAAATGCTGAAAGGCTCACTCTGCCTAAAGAATCAAGCATAAGGTCAAGCTCAATATGATGATGAGGCAAAACCTTTTGCCGGGTTTCATCTTCCAGAAATGCTTTAATTGCCTTATATTCATGTAAAGAAGGTTCTTCTTTGGCCATCTCATTTTTGACAATAACAAATTTTTCAAGTTCATATCTTTTTATTTTACCAAGCCTTGTCTTTGGTAATTCACCGGCAGTTATATAAAACCGGAATATTTTTTTATAAGGAGGCACCGAACGGTTAAAAACCTCAATAATGTTTATCCGAAAATGCTGGTCATAGTCTTTGATACCTTTTTTATGCAGTTTTATAAAATCAGGCAGGATAACTGCCTGTAAAACCCCATTCATCATAAAAACTCCACATTCTTTAATATCTTCAAATTCAAGTAATAGAGATTCCTCAAGTTCAGCCGGATTAATATTTTTACCGTTGGACAAAACAATAATATCTTTTTTCCTGCCCGTAATATGCAAATAACCTTTTTTATCCAGATATCCCAGATCGCCTGTATAAAGCCAGCCATCCCTAATAATTTCAGCAGTTTCTTTCGGTTTATTATAATACCCTTGCATAACATTATTACCTGCCACCACTATCTCACCATTAACAATTTTAATATCTACTCCATGAAGAGGTTGACCGGGAATGCCGGGCACTACGGCTCCGGGCCGGGTAAAAGTGATCATAGGAGCTGTTTCAGTCATGCCATATCCTTCGAGAAATTCAAAACCCAGATGCAGAAATAATTTCACAACGGATGAATCGATGGAAGCGCCACCTGAGACTAAATACTTAATACTTCCGCCAAATTTCCGGTGCACCGAAGCAAATAAAAATCTTGAAACTTTTCTGGAATTTAATATTGACGCTATCTGCAAAAGTATCCGTGCAATTACATTTTGTTTTATCTTTTCCTTAAGTCCTTTATAAAATAACTGATACAAACGGGGCACACCGATCATGATGGTTACATGATGTTGCTGAAGTGTGGCCATGATTTCATCAGCAGCCAGAGAAGTATTCATCACTATGGTTGAACCCACATATAAAGGAGCTATCATTGTGCCCATCAATGGGAAAATATGATGAAGCGGCAATAAAGCCATAACCCTGTCATCAGGGGTAAATATTTTTACATGGTGACATACTGCATCAAGATTTGTAAAAATGTTTTTATAGGATAACATCACTCCTTTAGGACTTCCTGTCGTCCCTGAAGTGTAAAGTATCATGGCAGTAGCATCGATATCTGAAACATATACTTCATCCTGAGAAAAGTAGCTTTCTTCAGGAATAAGGTTATCCATCAAATAAACAGCCGGATAATAACCAGCCTTTTGCATAGCCTCCTGCAATATCTTCAGTTTATCAACCGAAACAAAAACCGAAACAGGTTGGCTATCTTTCAATATATAAGCAACATCCTGCGAGGTTGACATGAAATCAACCGGGACAGCAATTCCTTTACTTTTTAGTATGGCATAATAAGCAAAAATCCATTCAGGCCTGTTTTCCGAAAAAATCGCTATACGCTGAAAACTAGCATTCCCAAGTATGGTTGTGTAGTAATTGATTTGTCTCAGAAGTTCGTTGTAGGATATTCGGATATTCGGGCCAACCAGCGCATTGTTCACGCCTCTCCTTATTAGTCTTCGCATCACATAGTAAATTGCCGGCAAAGATACAAAAAAGGAATAAATAAACTAAGATGAATGGATAGAAACACAGTGTGTATTTAAACATATTGTTTTTATTGACTTTCCCGGCTAATAAAAATTAATCACCCCGGAATAGATGTTGTCAGTCGGTTCGTCAATTGAAAATCAATTGACTAGTCTGGAATTAATTTTTTAAAAAGGAAATGATAATTTTGTTTATTAATCAGTATGCATTAAAAAATAATTAACAAATGACAATCGCAGAACGAATTCAGCAACTGCGTAATGAAATTAACGAACACAATTACCGGTATTATGTTCTCTCGCAGCCTGTTATCAGCGACTTTGCCTATGATCAGTTACTGAACGAATTAATCCGGCTTGAAAAAGAACATCCTGAGTATTTTGATCCTTTGTCGCCTACACAGCGTGTCGGAAGTGATATTGACAATACTTTTGAGCAGGTGGTTCACACCTACCCCATGCTTTCATTGTCGAATACTTATTCAAAGGAAGAAATTACTGATTTTGATCAACGGACAAGAAAACTGTTACCGGCACAACAGGTTGAATATGTGTGCGAATTAAAATATGATGGCCGGTCTATCAGTCTTGGTTATCACAATCGCCGGCTTGATACAGCAATCACACGGGGCGACGGAGAAAAAGGTGATGATGTGACGGCAAATGTAAAAACCATACGAAGCATACCATTAGTATTAAAAGGTAATGATTATCCTGATTATTTTATTATACGCGGAGAAATATATCTTACACATGAGGGTTTCAATAAGATGAACAGAGAACGAGAAGAAGCCGGTGAACCCCTTTTTGCCAATCCGCGTAATGCTGCTGCGGGGACACTGAAACTTCAGAATTCATCAGAAGTAGCCAAAAGGCCGCTTGAATGTTACCTCTATTATCTTATTGGAGAAAATCTTCCGTTTGACACACATTATGACAATCTGATAAAGTCGAAGGAATGGGGTTTCAGAATTCCTCCGTATATTAAAAAGTGTGACTCCTTGCAGGAAATATTTGATTTTATTGATTACTGGAATGTCGAACGTGATCATTTACCTTTTGATATAGACGGAGTTGTTATTAAAGTAAATTCATACCGTCAGCAGCGATTAATGGGCTTTACAGCCAAATCGCCCCGGTGGGCAACATCCTATAAATTCAAGACTGAGCAGGCACTAACCCGTTTAATATCAATTGATTATCAGGTAGGGCGGACAGGAGCCATTACGCCGGTAGCCAATTTACAACCAGTATTGCTCAAGGGGACTACGGTTAAAAGAGCCTCTTTGCATAATGCTGATCAGATTGCCCTGCTTGACATCAGGCTGAATGATATGGTTTATATTGAAAAGGGCGGGGAAATTATTCCAAAAGTTGTCGGCGTTGCCCTTGAATACCGGCCTGCCGATTCAAAACCCATTGAATATATTACCCATTGCCCCGAATGCGGGTCTGAACTTATCAGAAATGAAGGAGAAGCAAAACATTATTGTCCAAACGAAAACGGCTGCCCTCCCCAAATTAAAGGAAAACTTGAACACTTTGTCGGCCGTAAAGCAATGGACATTGGCCTTGCAGAAGCTACCATAGATCAATTATATAATCATGGCCTTCTGAAAAATCCTGCTGATTTTTATTCACTTACAAAAGAACAACTGATTAACCTCGAACGGTTTGCTGATAAATCAGCTGAAAATTTGATTAAAAGTATTGAAGCCTCTAAAAATGTTCCTTTCGAAAGAGTTCTGTATGCCCTTGGCATTCGTTATGTAGGCGAAACAGTGGCAAAAAAACTGGCACAAACTTTTCAGTCAATTGATAAATTAGCTGATGCTACCGTTGAAGAATTGACTTCAACTGAAGAGATAGGCGAAAAGATAGCAGAAAGTATAAAACAATTTTTTAATGATAATAATAACAAATTGCTGATTGAAAGACTTAAGTCGGCCGGTGTAAGAATGCAACAGGAAAAAACTGTTTCAAATAAAATATCAGATATTCTTGCCGGAAAGAATTTTGTAATATCAGGTACTTTCAGGCATTATTCCAGAGATGAAATTAAAAACCTGATTGAAAAACATGGAGGCAAAAACCTCAGTTCAGTATCAGGCAATACACATTACATTATAGCCGGAGAAGATATGGGACCCGCCAAACGGGAAAAAGCTATGAAAATGAACATACCTATAATAACTGAAGAAGAATTTTTAAATATGATTAACCCATCTGCAATAAACCCAAATCCGTAATTTGAAAAAAATCGATTGACGAATTTAGATTAATGTACTTTCAGCCCTTAATATCCCGCAGAAGTATATTATCGGTTGAGTTTTTAAACCTTTCGTAATACGTATCAATTATTTTGGTTACTTTTTTTAATTCACCTGAATTACTTAAAAACAATGGTTCACTTCCTCTTTTATCCAGTAAATCAAAAACATAATTTACAGTAAGCACACTTGAATCCATGGCAGGCTGATAGGCAATTTCTTTAATATCCTGAGTAACGACTTCAGAAAGCATTTTTGCACTGACTAATTCATAAAGAATATCCCTTACCAGACGCACAGGTATGTCAAGTTGTTCCGACAGCTGAACTGCATTCATAGCCGGCTGTCCGTTAATAAAATTTTTCACAATACGGCTCATTATCATTAATATCAATGCCTTACGGTAGTATTGACTTATAGATAGTTGTTCAGCCTCATGCTCATAATTATCTGCATTCTGGTATGCATAAGATATTTCAGCGCCAAGTAATACGATTAACCAGCTAAATTCAAGCCACATAAGAAATAAAGGAATAGCAGCAAAAGTGCCGTAAATTGCCCCATAACCAGATAAGTACGACTGAAAATTGACATAAGCCCATTGCAATATCTGAAACATAGTACCTGCAATAATACCGGCAACAAGAGCCGGGATAAATTTAACATGCGTATTAGGAATTATGATATATATGAGTGTAAATACAAACCAGATTAATGTGTAGGATAATAAATTGATTATACCTTTCAGCATGGGGCTCAGGTAACTTAAAAACGGAATACTTCGCGAAACGCTCTCAACCTGTGAAACGGTAAAACTGCTTGCAATAAATATAAAGATAGGTACAATAACAATCAACGAAATATAATCCGTAAATTTGCGGGTAATCATTCGTGATTTTTTTACCCGCCAGATTTCATTAAACGAACTTTCAATATTCCCTAAAACCTTCATGACTGACCAGAATAATATAACAAATCCGACACCTGTAATAAAACCGCCGCTTATATTGCCCAGGTAACGATCGACAAACTTCAGTAATTCATTGAGCAGCGCCTGATGTTCTGAAAGTTCCTGTGAAAGGACACTTTTAAGATATTGCTCAATACCAAAACCCTTTGCTATGCCAAAAATCATTGCTAAGACAGGCACAATAGACAAAATTGTATATAAGGTTAATGCCGATGAACGCAGCTGAATATTGGCTTCATTAAAGCCTCTCAGGGTTAATAGTACAATTTTTACATGCTTTAGTATAAATTTAATAAAAGGATGATCTTTTTTTTGCTTCTTAAAAAGATTATCTATAAAATGTTTTATTGCTGATAGCATATATTTATTACATTTGAATTAATAAAAATTACCGATGTCAAAGTTTAAGTATAAATAATTTAAAAATAGTGTGTTTTAATATTTTTACGAAATTAATTCTAAATTAGTTCTGTTCATGGCAGTCCTGAATCTCGAAAATACCACCATTCTTGTTGTTGAAGATGATGACATGAGTTTTCTTTACCTTAATCAGATTTTCAAACTTACAAAAGGTAAAGTATTATGGGCAAAAAGTGGAAAAGAAGCTTTAAAGTTAATTAGTGATAATCAGAACATTGATCTCGTGTTGATGGACATACAATTACCTGATATTGATGGTAATACAATAACTCGCGAAATCAGAAAAACCCACAAGCAACTTCCTATTATTGCCCAGACAGCAGATAAAACAATGTATAATAAAGATAACGCCCTTGAAGCCGGTTGTACAGATGTTATAGTGAAGCCATACAAAATGGAAGAACTGCTGGCACTGATTAAAAAGTGCCTTCAGAAAGAATAGTTTTAAACCTTTTACTTATTTGGTTTTTCTGGTTATTAATTCATTATTATCCATGAATTTTTTACGTTGATTATTAAAAGCTAAGCAAACTAATAACCACGATGTAGAAAAACGAAATATTTTATACCTTTATCAGATACCTGTTTAACTAAAATTTAAATAAAAAATTTACTAACCTATGAAAGCAAAACTATTTATTTTATTAATCATTTTAATTCCGGCGTTATGCTGGAACTGTAAACCCAAGGAAAAACGTGCGCCGCTGATTCCGTTAGAAGATTTTTTCAAAAATCCCGAAAAAACTGCCTACCAGATTTCACCTGACGGAAAATATTTTTCTTTTCTTGCACCCGTTAACAACAGGATGAACATTTTCATTCAGGCTATAGATGAGGATACTGCCAGACAGATTACTTATGAAGCCGACAGGGATATTGCAGGGTATTTCTGGGCAAACAAAAACAGGCTTCTTTACCAGAAAGATGTCGGCGGCAATGAAAATTTCAGGTTATATGGTGTAAACCTTGATGGAAGTGACCTCATTTGTTATACTGACTTTGAAGGAGTCATAACTGAAGTTATTGACGACTTACCCGATATAAATGATGAAGTTATTATACAGATGAATAAGAGAAATCCTCAGGTTTTTGACCCATACCGTCTTAATATCATTACCGGAGAGATGAAAATGCTGGCCGAAAATCCGGGTAATATTGTGGGATGGCTGACCGACCATGAAGGAAAACTCAGAGTGGCAATGGCAATAACCGATGGAGTTAATCAGACACTATTATACAGGGACACAGAAAAAGAAAATTTCAGGCCGGTTTTGACTACAACCTATAAAGACAACTTTTCACCTCATTTCTTCACTTTTGATAATAAATATCTTTATGCCTCATCAGACCTTGGAAGAGATAAGCAGGAGATTATAATATTTGACCCTGCAACAAAAACAGAAATAGATACCCTTTACAAAAATGATGAAGTTGACGTTACAGGCCTTTCTTATTCAAGAAAAAGAAAAGTACTAACCGAAGCAACATATTTTACTGATAAAAGGCAACACTATTTCTTTGATCCTGAAACAAAAGCATTATATGAAAGATTAGCCAGAGAAATCGGTCAGTATGAAATTTCATTGGGGGCATCAGATAAAGAAGAAAATGTATATATTGTCAGGACATACAGTGACAGGACAAGGGGTGCATATTATCTATACAATAAAATAACTGATGAACTGCAGAAAATACATGACATAAGTCCATGGCTAAAAGAAGACAGCCTGGCTGTTATGAAGCCAATTCAATACACTTCGCGTGACAGCATAACGATTCATGGTTATCTTACACTACCTGTCGGAGTGAAAGCCAAAAACCTTCCGGTTGTTGTCAACCCGCACGGAGGACCATGGGCTCGTGATTACTGGGGCTTCAATCCTGAAGTCCAGTTTTTAGCCAACCGTGGTTATGCAGTGCTACAGATGAATTTCAGGGGTTCAACAGGCTACGGTAAGAATTTTGTAAATATTTCCTATAAACAATGGGGCCGCACCATGCAGAATGATATTACAGACGGGGTTAAATGGCTTATTGATCAAGGAATTGCAGACAAAAACCGTATAGCCATTTATGGTGGTAGTTACGGCGGATATGCAACACTGGCCGGATTAACGCTCACTCCCGATTTATATGCCTGCGGAATAGATTATGTAGGTGTTTCTAATTTATTTACATTTATGAATACCATTCCTCCATACTGGGAACCTATGCGAGAGATGTTTTATGAAATGGTAGGCCATCCGGTAAAAGACAGTATATGGCTGGCTGAAGTATCTCCGGTATTGCATGCTGACCGAATTAAGGTACCACTCCTGATAGCTCAGGGAGCAAATGATCCCAGGGTAAACAAAAATGAATCCGATCAGATGGTAGAAGCCTTAAAGAAACGGGGAATAACGGTTGAATATATGGTTAAAGATAACGAAGGACATGGATTCCGGAATGAAGAAAACCGTTTTGACTTTTACCGCGCTATGGAAAAGTTCCTTGCCAATCATATTGGTCAACCTCAGAAATAAATCTTCTTTATATAATAAAATCTAACAGGCATTTAATTTGCCTGTTAGATTTTTAATGATTTAAATCATCTTTCTGCTGTATTTACATCAGTTTTTTTTAATTAATTTTATCCTCTTAATTTTTAAATTATTAATTTATTGATTTACAATGAATTTAATTGAGAGTATTAAACAAAATGCAAAAAATAATAAGCAAAGGATAGTATTACCCGAAAGTCATGAAGAGAGAACACTTAAAGCTGCCGATATTGTTATAAAAGAGGGTTTAGCCAATATTATTCTTTTAGGTGAAAAAGATGAGATAATTAAAAAAGCCAATGCTCTTTCATTAAAAAACCTGGATCAGGCGATTATTATCGACCCTAAAACAAGTGATAAAAGAGAAGAATATGCTAATCTTATGGTTGAGCTTCGCAGGTCAAAAGGTTTAACAACAGATGAAGCCATGAGTCTTTTGAATGATCCGCTGTATTTTTCAACTGTAATGATTAAAAACGGAGATGCAGACGGGGAAGTGGCCGGAGCGGATAATGCTACCGGAGACGTTCTGAGGCCTGCGTTTCAATACATAAAGACGATGCAGGGGATATCAGTTGTTTCCGGCGCTTTTCTGATGTTTTTGAAAGATAAGGAATTTGGTGAAAACGGACTGATGATTTTTGCTGACTGTGCTGTAAATCCTGATCCTACTGATAAAGAACTTGCTGAAATTGCTATTGCTACAGCAAAAACAACAAAAGCTCTGGCTCATATTGAGCCAAGAATTGCCATGCTTAGCTTTTCGACCAAAGGAAGTGCAAAACACGAATTGGTTGATAAAGTAGTAAAAGCTACCGAAATAGTAAAAAACAATGAACCGGGATTAAAAATAGACGGAGAACTACAGGCTGATGCTGCTATAATAGAATCAGTAGCTGTTAAAAAAGCACCCGGAAGCGAGATTGCAGGCAAAGCAAATGTTCTTATTTTCCCTGATCTAAACAGTGGCAATATTGCTTATAAACTGGTTCAAAGGCTGGCACATGCTGATGCCATTGGTCCCATTTTGCAAGGCCTTGCAGCACCAATCAACGATCTTTCACGCGGCTGTTCGGTAAATGACATTGTTGAACTAATTGCAATTACTGCTAACCAGGCTATGGGACAAAAATAATGTGAAACTCCAATTAAGTTATAAATATGTCAGAATACCTGATTGAATCATTAGAAGGATACGGACTAAGTCAGCAAGAAAGGCCAAGGACCCTTTTTTCAAAGGTTGGTATTGTGGGATGCGGATCGGTAGGGCAAAATATAGCTTTAATGATAAGCCAGAAGGAACTCGAAGTAATATTTATTGAACTTTCTGAAGAAAAGGTAAGCAGCGCATTCATTAAAATGGAACAGGAACTTGATAATATGATTGAGCACTGGGGCATGACTCCCGGTGAAAAACGTGCAATATTATCAAGAATAAAAGGTTATGTTGGTTATGAATACCTGAAAGGATGTGATCTTGTTATTGAGGCTATCCGGTCAAGAAGTCGCGAACAACGTGTTACAGGCAGAAAAGAAGTTTTTAAGAATATTGAAAAATATGTTTCTCCTGACGCTATTATTGCTTCAAACGCAACAACTGTAGTAATAACAGAATTATCCTCTGAACTTGAACACAAAGAGAGATGTGTCAGCCTTCATTTTCTGACCAACGTCCCCGGAGCAAAAATGATTGAAGTGGTAAGAGGATTATATACTTCTGACGAGGTTTACGATAAAGTGATGAAATTTGTTAAAATGTTAGGTAAAGTTGCCATTCCGGTTGAAGAATCACCAGGACTGATTTCTATCAGAATGTTTGTAGCACTTGTTAATGAAGCCTGTGAAATTCTGATGGAAGGAGTTGGAACAAAATCAGATATTGATACCACCATGCGTATTGGTTTTGGTTTGCCCCTTGGCCCGTTTGAACTGGCTGATAAAATAGGACTTGATAAAGTATTACGATGGATGGATAACCTTTACAGCGAATTTGGCGATAAAAAATTCAAAGCTTCTCCTGTTATTAAAAGACTTGTAAGGGCGCATCAGTTTGGCAGGTCAACCGGCAAGGGATTTTATGAATATAATGAAAACGGACATAAAATAAATTAAGATATCAAGTAAACCAATCACACTAATGAAAATACTCGTACTTAATTGCGGCAGCAGCTCAATAAAATTCCAGCTCTTTAATATGGCCAACAAAAGCATATTGATTAAAGGAATTGCTGAAAAAGTTGGCCTGAAAGGTTCTTTTGTGCGAATTGAAAAACAGAACGGGGAAAAAGTGATGTTTGAGGGTGAAATAATCGACCATTTAGTAGGTATTGATTATATTCTCGGCATTATTACAAGCAAGAAACATGGCTGCATTAATAGCCTCAGTGATATCGACGCTGTGGGGCATCGTGTGGTCAACGGCGGAGAAAGGTTTAGTTCAAGTGTATTTATTACTGATGAAGTTATTAATGAAGTAGAACGTTTTTGTGAAATAGCTCCATTGCATAATCCTGCAAACCTTAAAGGAATTAATGCTATCAAATTACTTATTCCTGACATGCCTCAGGTTGCAGTGTTTGATACCGCTTTTCATCAGACCCTGCCTCCCTATGCATACATGTATGCAATACCCTATTCACTCTATAAGAAATATGGCATACGTAAATACGGATTCCATGGAATGAGTCATTATTATATTAGCCGCAGAGCATGTGAAATCCTTAATGTTGATATAAAAAACCAGCGCATTATTACCGTTCATCTGGGAAACGGTGCCTCTATGGCTGCAGTTAAAAATGGCAAATCAATTGACACATCAATGGGTTTCACCCCACTTGAGGGACTTATTATGGGTACACGTTCAGGAGACCTTGATGTTGGCGTTGTTACTTTTATTATGGGCAAAGAGGAAATAGGTTTATCAGCTATTGGCACACTGGTGAACAAACAAAGTGGTATGCTGGGTATTACAGGTGTTTCTTCGGACATGAGAGAAGTTGAAGATGCCGCATTTAAACAAAATAACAGCAGGGCGATTCTTGGTCTTGATATGTATGCATACAGGGTAAAAAAATACATAGGAGCATATTCTGCTGTGTTAGGAGGTGTTGATATTATAGTCTTTGCCGGAGGTATTGGTGAAAATGCTCCTGAAATAAGGGAAAGTATTTGTTCCGGACTCGAATATCTGGGCGTGGAAATTGATAAAGAAAAAAACAAGGGTTTAAAATCAAAAGAGGCAGTTATATCATCGCCTTCCTCAAGGGTAAAAATAATGGTAGTGCCAACAAACGAAGAGTTGGTAATTGCAGAAGACACCATGCATATCATTAATGAAATGAAAAAATCTGCACAAAAATAAATGTCTTTATTAACGCTTGAAAACCTTGAAATTATTGCCCGTAAAAAAGGCACAAAAAAAATTGTTGTAGCTGTTGCCGAAGATGATGATGTGCTTAAAGCCATACAAAAGGCACAATTTAACAACCTTGTCAGGCCAATCCTTATCGGTAACAAACCCCTGATTGAAAAATCCGCAAAAAAGGCAGCATTAGATTTATCAGCGATTGATGTCATCCATGAACCTGATTCAGTGTCAGCATGTAATAAAGCTGTTGATTTAATTAAAGAGCAAAATATTCCGATACTGATGAAAGGTTTGGTTAGTACAAGCACTTTATTAAAAGCGGTTCTTAATAAAGAAAAAAATCTGGTAAGAGGCAATTTACTCAGTCACGTGGCCTTGTTTGAGTCACCTTACTATCACAAAGTATTTTGCGTGACTGATGCAGCCATGAATATTCAACCTGAACTTGAAGAAAAAATAGCTATAATTAAAAATGCAGTAAATTTATTTCATCAATTAGGTATATCCATGCCAAAAGTAGGAATACTTGCTGCTGTGGAAACTGTCAATCCAAAAATGGAAGCAACAATTCATGCATCAATTTTAAGAGAAATGAATGAAAAAAACCAAATTGAAGGCTGTTTGATTGACGGACCGTTTGCACTCGATAATGCTGTTTCGAAGGAGGCTGCCAAACACAAAGGAATTAATTCAAAAGTTGCCGGAGATGCCGACATCCTTGTTGTGCCTGATTTAAACAGTGGAAATATACTTTACAAAGCGTTGTGTTTTATGGGCGGTGCCGTTTCTGCCGCTATTGTTACCGGTGCAGAAATACCTGTTGTGCTCACATCGAGAGCCGATTCTGACAGAAGTAAATACCTCTCAATAGCGCTGGCTGCTGCTTTAAGTTAATTAATTAATGTTCATTTATAAACTGAAAATATGAATTATAAAATTCTGGCTATTAATCCCGGTTCAACGTCAACTAAAATAGCAATCTATCATAATACTAAACCGGTATTCTTAAAGAATATATCACATGATGCTGCTGAACTAAGCAGGTTTAAGCGTATTGTTGACCAGTATAAATTCAGAAAGGAAATAATTTTAAAAGAACTCAGGGATTCTCATATTAAGGTAGAGTTGATTAATGTGATTGTCGGACGTGGAGGGTTGGTTAAACCCATTGAATCGGGCGTTTATTTTATAAACGAGCAGATGAAAAAAGATATTCTTGAGAGTCATACCAGTGAGCATGCCAGCAACCTTGGAGCCCTTATAGCCGATGATATTGCAAAAGAGATTCCGAATTGCCGCGCTTATATTGCCGATCCTGTGGTTGTTGATGAATTGCAGGATGTTGCAAGAATTGCCGGCCATCCGAAATTCAGAAGATATTCAATATTTCATGCGCTGAATCAGAAAGCAACGGCCAGAGCATACGCACGCCTTACAAATCGTAAATATGAGGAATTAAATCTGGTGATTGCCCACATGGGCGGTGGTATTTCTGTAGGCGCACACAAGAAAGGAAGAGTAATTGATGTTAATCAGGCTCTTGATGGAGAAGGACCATTTTCTCCCGAACGATCAGGCACACTGCCTGCATTTGCTCTTGCAAAACTTTGTTTTGAAGGAAAGTATACCCTTGATGAAATCAAAAAAATGATTACCGGCGAAGGTGGGTATATGGCATACCTGAAAACCAACAGCGCTTATGAAGTAGAGCTGATGGCTCAGGAGGGTGATGAAAAAGCAAGAATCCTACAGGACGCAATGTCATACCAGATTGGAAAAGAAATTGCAGCTATGTGTGCAGTTCTTCATGGTGAAGTAGATGCTATTATTCTAACAGGAGGTATTTCACATAATCCGATGGTTGTGGAATACATAAAAAAAATGGTTTCTTTTATAGCACCTGTTGTAATATACCCTGGCGAAGACGAAATGCATGCGCTTGCCATGAACGGACTCATGGTACTTAAAGGCGAAATAAAACCTAAAGAATATGATGAATCAACCATGGTGAATGTCCATCTCCCCTGCTGGGATACTGATGAATAAGAATTTTAACTTAAAAACAACTTTGTTTTTATCTCTCCGTTTAAAACATTAAATTGCATTTTTATTTACATTTTTTAAAATTGCATGTTTATCATCTTTTCAGCATTGAAAAGCCAATCCGGGAAATACAATTTCATCATTTTATTAATAATCACACAATTCTGTATATCTGTTCACGCTCAGATTTTAAAAGACACTGCTACTTTTAAACTTATCAGGCAAGGTGTTAATTATATTTATAATTTGCAGTTTGATGAAGCTACAACTGTATATGAAAAATTAAAATCAAAATATCCCGGACATCCTGTACCATCGCTTTATAAAGGGATGCTAATTTACTGGAAATATTTTCCGTTAATGCCAACATCCTCTGCGACTCCTCTTTTTGAAAAAGAATTAACCAGATGTATTGAACTATGTGAAAAGGCAAGGCAAACATCTGAAGAACCTGAGTATTTACTTGCTGACCTTGGTGCAAGGGGGCTATTATTATTGTATTATGCAGATAATAAACTAAGTATGAATGTTATAGGCATGGCTTCTAAAACCTATAATCTGGTTATGCGTTCATTCGATTACACAAATACATATTATGACTTTTACTTTTTTACAGGGCTCTATAATTATTACAGAGAAGCTTATCCTGAAGCCTACCCTGTTTATAAGGCATTTGCAATATTATTTCCCAGGGGTAATAAAGCAAAAGGGTTAAATGAACTGAAACTGGCTGCAAAAAACGCACTGTTCCTCAGGGCTGAGGCATGTACTTTTCTGACAGGCATATACATAAGTTTTGAAAATAACTATCCGGCTGCATTAGTTTACAGTAAATGGTTACATGAACAATACCCTCAGAACCATCAGTTTATGGCTTCGTTCATTAAAAATCTGTTACTGACAAAACGTTATATTGAAGCAGAAAAATTCATTGAACAAAATAACAGCGGGTCGGTTAATTCATATTTTTCCTTCCAGAAGAAGATATTTAAAGGAATTATTCTTGAAAAAAAATACAATAATCTGCCTCAGGCTGAAAAACTATATCATGACGCAATTAAAAATGCTGAAGAATTTGGAAATTATGCCAATGAATATGTAGCATATGCATATTTCGGGCTAAGCCGTATTATGAAGGAATACGGAAAGGAGAAATTGTCCAGAAATTATTATAAAAAAGCCATGGAGCTGGCTGCTTTTAAAAATGTTAATTTTAATGAATAAAAAGAGGTTAACAGGCAAAACTATAATTAGCAAAGAGCAAAAACAAATCACACCGCTGGCTCCTGCTGGCTCAGACAGTGCCAACTCCCAAGCCCCCATATAATTTCTGTTGAATCGATGCCAACCACAGGCCGGTCTTTTATGCATTGCGAAAGAATATCCATAGCCACTTCATCCTGTTTGCAATTAAAAACCGGAACAATTACAGCTGAATTAGCTATGTAAAAATTTGCGTATGATGCCGGCAATCGTTGTCCTTCATAAAATACCGGATCAGGCATGGGAATCTCCACTACATTTATCTGTTTGCCGTCTGCCAAACGCATTTTTTTCAAGGTTTTCAGGTTCTCTTTCAATGGTATATGATTAGCATCAGAACGGTTGGGCTCAATCATTGTAATTACAGTATCAGAATTAACAAAACGCGTGAGCTCATCACCATGCCCGTCTGTCTCGTCTCCTTCAATTCCATCTCCTAACCATAGCACTTTATCAACACCATAATAATTCTGCAGGTATTCTTCAATCTGGCTTTGTGTAAGTGCCGGATTTCTGTTGGGATGCAACAGACATGATTTTGTTGTAATTAAAGTCCCTTTTCCATTAACATCAATTGCTCCGCCTTCCATAACAATACCCGGGGAATAAACAGGTAAATTCAGTAGTTTGCTTATTTTTAACGGTATTTGTGTATCCAGTTCAGCCGGATATTTTCCTCCCCATCCGTTATAATCCCAGTTGACAATAATTTTTGATGGTGATGCTGATCGGTTAACCAGGAAAGCAGGGCCATGGTCACGGCACCATGCATCATTAGTGGGATGAATGTGTAATTTGTATTGCGAGGGAGAAATTCCAGATTCTTTCAATGACAGGTCAACATTATTTTTCATGGCTTCATCAACCACATTGATATTTACCACTTCACCTTTGCTGATTTGTTTAATAAAAGCATGATAAAAAGGGAAAATAGTGTGTATTTTCCCCGGCCATGAGTTTTCATTATGTGGATAACTGAGCCAGGTGGAAACATGGGGTTCCCATTCAGCAGGAAAACGATAACCCATTTTTTTAGGTGTATTATCTGAGAATAACATATTAACTGATTAACGGGTTATTTGTTATCATCCGCAAATTTATTCAAAACAGACATGTAGGTATCTGTGCGCCGGTCTCTCAGAAACGGCCAGTGCTGCCGGTAAAACGCAATTTCAGAAAGGTCAAGTTCTTTTACAGCAATTTCCTCTTTGTTATGTGGAGCTTCATAAAGCATAATTCCAAAGGGATTACTGATAAATGAACCGCCCCAGAAATTCATTTCTGATTCAATACCTGTGCGATTTACGGCCACGATAAAAACCCCGTTGGCAATAGCATGTGCACGTTGTATGGTTTGCCATGCATCGTATTGCTGTTTATTAACTTCTTCAGTTTGTGAAAGTGCCCATCCAATAGCAGTGGGATAAAAAATAATTTCTGCCCCCATCAGGGAGGTAATTCGTGCAGCTTCAGGATACCATTGATCCCAGCATATCAATACACCCAATTTAGCGTAACGTGTATTAAACACAGTATAACCCGAATCACCCGGTGTAAAATAAAATTTTTCATAATAACCCGGGTCATCAGGAATATGATTCTTGCGGTATTTCCCAAGCATCCGGCCATCTGCATCAATAACTACAGCTGTGTTATGATATAAACCATGTGTCCGCTTTTCAAACAATGAGGCAATAATAACCACTTCAAGTTCATCGGCAAGTTGCTGCAACCTGTCTGTAATTTTTCCGGGAATTTCTTCAGCCAGGGAAAAATTATTATAATCTTCAGTATTACAAAAATAAAGCGAGGCAAATAATTCCTGAAGACATACAATTTCAGCCCCGTTTTTTGCTGCTTCACGTATCCCCTGCATGGCTTTACCGATATTTGCCTCTGTATCAGCGGAACATGACATCTGAACTATTCCTACCTTTACTT
>CAZBCB010000011.1:0-18610 GCA_964489905.1 uncultured Bacteroidales bacterium | reverse complement strand
ACGATATTTCGCCCAGTGTGGCCCGGCATTTAGCTGCTTCTACGGATAATTCAAGCAGATTGCCTTCGCCGGTTCTGGCTGATTCGGTGATTCTGTCTAAAGCTGACTGAACAGCAGCGTTATCACGTGTTGCTTTAAGCTGGTGGAGCCTTTTTATTTGGGCTTCCCTTACGGCAGTATTATCAACTTCGAGGATATCAACAGGGTCTTCCTGTTCAGGTTTGTATTTATTAAGTCCGACAATAATATCTTTTTTTGAGTCAATGCGTGCCTGTTTGCGTGCTGCGGCTTCCTCAATCTTCATTTTTGGCAATCCGGTTTCGATAGCTTTAGCCATACCTCCGAGCTTTTCTATTTCCTGAATATGTTCCCATGCTTTATGGGCTATTTGATGAGTAAGATATTCCAGATAATATGAACCGGCCCATGGATCCACAGTGCGGGTAATAAAGGTTTCTTCCTGGAGGTATAACTGGGTATTACGGGCAATACGTGCCGAAAAGTCAGTAGGTAATGCAATAGCTTCATCAAGTGCATTGGTATGAAGTGATTGGGTGTGGCCTAAAGCAGCAGCCATGGCTTCAATGCATGTTCGGGTTATATTGTTGTAAGGATCCTGCTCAGTGAGGCTCCATCCCGAAGTCTGCGAATGTGTGCGCAGAGCCATTGATTTTGGATTGCGTGGATTAAACTGACGTACTATTTTTGCCCATAACATCCGTGCTGCACGCATTTTGGCAATTTCCATAAAATGATTCATGCCAATAGCCCAGAAAAATGATATACGAGGTGCAAAGGTATCAATATCCAGACCGGCATTAATACCGGTGCGCAGGTATTCAAGACCGTCGGCAAGGGTATAGGCAAGTTCTATGTCGGCTGTGGCTCCTGCTTCCTGCATATGATATCCTGAGATGCTGATTGAATTAAACCTGGGCATATATTTTGAGGTATATTTAAATATATCGGCAATAATGCGCATAGATGTCTCAGGCGGATAAATATATGTGTTCCTCACCATAAATTCCTTAAGGATATCGTTTTGAATGGTGCCACTGAGTTCTTCAAGCTTTGCTCCCTGCTCAAGCGCGGCTACAATGTAAAAGGCCATAATAGGAAGGACAGCTCCATTCATGGTCATTGACACCGACATCTGATTAAGAGGGATCTGGTCGAAAAGAATCTTCATATCAAGCACAGAGTCAACAGCCACACCCGCTTTACCTACATCGCCTACAACCCTTTCATGGTCGGAATCATAACCACGGTGTGTAGCAAGGTCAAATGCTACTGAAAGGCCTTTCTGACCGGCTGCCAGATTACGCCTGTAAAAGGCATTCGATTCTTCGGCAGTTGAAAATCCTGCATATTGTCTTATTGTCCATGGTTGCATCACATACATGGTGGAATAAGGTCCTCTCAGAAAAGGCGGAATGCCTGCAGCGTATTCAAGATGTTCCATTCCTTCAACATCTTTTCTGGAATAATAATTTTTTACCGGTATCTGCTCGGCTGTTAGCCATTTTTCATCAGGCATTCCTCTGGTTTCTGGCATGGTACCAGGTTCATTAATATTAATTTTTGAAAAATCAGGTCTCATATTAATTTGTAAAAAACATACTTATCTGGTAGTCAATTAATCAGTATTTTGATAATATTTCTGCAGTACATAAAAGGCTTTCTTTTTTTCTCCTTTTTCAGAAAGTAAACCCTTTCGATTGAAGCCGTCCTGTATGCCGGCAAGTGGTCTACGTGGTGACCTGAAGTCGATAAGTATCCATGGCGATATTCCGCACAGGCCATCAATCTGTTTTATCATGATTAGTGTTTTAATATAAAGGTCTTCCTGGAAATCTTCAGTCCAGCGATCAAGCCTGTCGCCTCTCAGTCCGTATTTCGCCCCTCCTCCGAATTCACTTATGATAACGGGTTTATCATAGGGTATATGCCATTTTATCTGCAAACATTTATCAGGCAGGCCATCATACCAACCGATATACTCATTAAAACTCACCACATCAAGTATTTTGGCAAGAGGATCTTCAACAGCTGCAAGTGTATCATTAAGATAATGCTTTTCGAGGGCTGCGCTGATAAGTCTAGTGTTATCAATTTGCCGGGCAATTTCAGCTAAGCGTGTAATAAACTGTGTACGCTGTTCGTTTACAGGTGTCTCATTGGCAAGTGACCATATAATTATATTTGCCCTGTTACGGTCACGTAGAATATTTTCTGCAAGCTGGTTTGCTGCATTATTAAATGTTACTTCGCTGCTAAAATCGATAGTCCAGTAAACCGGAATTTCTGACCATACCATGATACCCATTTTCTCGGCAATACGTACCATATCTTCGCTATGCGGATAGTGAGCCAGTCTTATAAAATTACAACCCAGTTCATGAGCCCACGAAAGCAGCTTTTCAGCTTTCCATGCGCTGTTTATGCGACCTCCTCCTTCGACAGCATATTCATCATGAATTGAAATTCCTTTTAAAAAAACCGGTTTGTCATTTAGTAAAATCTGTTTGCCCGAAGTTTTAATTGTCCTGAGTCCGATATCGTCTTTAAGCGTATCGGCATTCATGGTGATAAAGAGTTTATAAAGTTTAGGATTTTCGGGCGACCATGGGATAAGCCTTTTAGCAATAAAGGAAAATCGGGCCATGCCTTTTTCATTGGTTAGGGCAGTTTTTGTTATTCCCAGTTCAGGCAGGCTGATTGTAATTTTTTTTCCGGCTTCGGCCGGATCAGTCAGCACAAATCCTGAAACTTCACCAGTCTGCACTGACACAAGATTAATAAAGTAATCGCGTATAAAAGATGCTGGTAAAACAAGCAGCTTAACATCACGGGTAATTCCACCGTAGTTCCACCAGTCAGTATTAATAGTAGGTACGCCATCTTTTATACGTTTGTTATCTACTTTGACAACAAGGGAATTCGTTTTATCATTCAGCATGCCAGTTATCTCAAAATAAAAAGGAGTAAAGCCACCCGTATGCATGCCCAGTTTTTTACCATTGAGGTATACATCAGCACGGTAATTCACGGCACCAAAATAAATAAAAAGCCTGTCACCGTTTTTTACCTGCGGGGTATCAAAAACTTTTCTGTACCATATAGTGCCTTCGTAATAATAAAAATGAGGATTTTGTGTGTTCCAGTCGCCCGGTACATTAAGAGAAGGCGATTTGTCAAAATCATATTCTATGAGGTCATAGTTTTTATTCATTTTTTTATCAGCATAATAACCTGCCGACCATGGTTCATTTTGTTCATCGAAAGGTTGCATGCGGTAATTATAATAGCCTGTTTCATAAGGGTCAACAATGATTTTCCACTCTCCATTGAGCGAAATAGATGACCGGGTATATATCTGTAAAGGTTCAATTGCAGGGCACAAACGATGAATACCGGCAACAATGGCTATTAATATTACGGTTTGTTTTATTTTCATGATTCAATTCCAAGTTTTTGTTGGTATAGTTTTAATGTATCAAGAAGGTTTTAGATGAGATGTATAAAATTACTGATCCCCTGAGAGTTCAGTTCATTTTCAAAGGGTGGTAACCCGGCAATAACAAGAATGGCACGACCATCAAGTTTTTTAAATGTTTCAGGAGCATATAAAGCATATTCGTCATCAGAACTACAAAGTACTACAATATCGGCGCGGGTCTCAATTGCTTTGTCAATTCCTTCATCAACACTGTTAAATCCAATATTATCAATTATTTCATAGCCGGCACAGGCAAAAAAGCTGGCCGAAAACTGCGCCCTTGCCCTGCGCATAGCCACATTACCAATAGTAAGCAGAAAAACCTTAGGCCTATGGTTGTTAAAATCGGTCTGTAGCCTTAATTTTTCGAATTCACCGGCAATCCTGAAAAATTTCAATGGCTGCACAATACGCATGTTTTCGTTACAGCAACTGCAATTGCAATGTTCCTGATTACAGTCACAATTCAGGTATTCATCGGCGAAGTAACATTGATCGTCAGCAGGCTGGGCTTTATCTATGGATTTTTTGCAGCATCCCATTGAATAATCCCGCGGTTTTTCATTATATACCTCATTGAAACAGGGGTATTGATTAACTCCTACCATTACCTCACGCCTTGAGGCCAGAGCTTGTTTATGCTTCCGGGCTGAATCAAGTATAGCTGCCTGAATATGTCCTTGTTTCATGCATTCGATAAAACCGCCTTTTTGCTGAATTTCGAGAAAGATTTCCCATGCTGAATGAGCAATTGATTTTGTGAGATTTTCAATGTAATAAGAACCTGCTGCAACGTCAATCACTTTGTCAAAATAGGCTTCTTCCTTTAAAATAATTTGCTGATTGCGCGCAATGCGTGTAGAAAGTCCGGATGGTTTTCTGAAAGGCAGATCAAAAGGAAGGATGGTTAATGCATCAACGCCTGCCAGTATGGCTGACATGCTTTCAGTTGCTGTGCGGAGGATGTTTACGTATGGATCGTATATCGACAGGTTCCATTTCGCCGTTTCGGCATGAATATACATTGGTTCTTTACAGGAGTTATCGAAAGCTTCAAGAATCTTATTCCATAATAGCCTTGCTGCCCTGAATTTTGCAATTTCAAAAAAGTAATTTGAGGATACAGCCATATTGAAGGCAATTTTTGAAGCAGCTTCATTTATATTAACACCCCTGTCGGTAAGTATTGCCATATACTCAGTTGCTAATGCCAAACCATACGCTAATTCCTGAGTTACTGAAGCACCTGCATTTACGAAATGGCGTGCATTGACTGAAATTACCCGCAGGTGAGGCATGGTTGCCGATAATTCAAGCAAACCGAGCATTTTATCAACTGAAAGCTTTTCACTGTCGGCATAAAAGTGCCCTTTCGTGCAAAGCCTGCCTATGGGGTCAAAATCAATGGTACCTTTTATTTTATTGTTATAAACATTGGACTGAGAATATTTATGCAAAAAAGTAACCGATTCTTCGGCTTTGTACCCCGAAAAATTTATTTCAATTGAATGCAAAGGTAAGTTTTGTAAAAGTGCTGATACATTTTTTTCATCCTTTATAAATTCAGAGGTCAGAAAGAAATCCGGAGAATTAACTCCTTTATCAATCAGGTCAAGGGCTGTTTTGTTTGCCTTATCAGCATCTTCAGTAATGATTTGTTGTCTGATAAACCAGCTGTTAACAGCCTGTTTTACTATTTTAACATAAGGAAATTCAGTGTTTTCGTTATTGTTCCATCCATGTGCTCTTAAGTCTTCCGAGCGATAATAAGGCTTAACATTAATTCCTTCAAATGATTTCCAGATAAGTTTTTTTTCATAATCAGCGCCTTTCAGGTCTTCCTTAATTTTTTCCTCCCATGCTGATGATGAAACCGGAGGAAATTCAGAAAACAACAATGTGTATTCTTTTGATGATGCCATTTTTTAATAAATAAATCATTACTGTTTTTGCTGGTGCAAGATAATCTTAACCGGCAATATTCGCAAATTTTTCATGCTTTGTGATGCAGAACATACTGTTACTGTATGTTTATGAGTTTTAAAAAGCAAAGACTTATTTGTTTGTCGGGATTTCCTCGATAAGTCAACAATATGTTTAAATATTTATTGTGTTTCTATTGACTAATCTCAGATAATAAAAACAGATCAAACCATTTTTGCCGGATCAACCCACTGGTCAAACTGTTCGGCTGTTAAGAGTCCGAGTTCTATAGCTGCTTCTTTGAGTGTTTTGTTTTCTTTATGGGCTTTTTTGGCAATTTTTGCAGCATTTTCGTAGCCTATATGTGGGTTTAAGGCAGTAACAAGCATAAGTGAATGCTGCAGGTGTTTCTTTATTACTTCGGTATTAGGTGTAATACCTGCAGCACATTTTTCAGCAAATGAAGTACAGGCATCTCCGAGTAACCGGGCTGATTGTAACACATTAGCAGCTATCAGTGGCTTGAAAACATTAAGTTCAAAATGACCATTTGATCCTCCTATTGTAACAGCAACATCGTTACCCATAACCTGGGCACAGACCATGGTGAGTGCTTCGGGTTGGGTTGGATTAACTTTTCCGGGCATAATAGAAGATCCCGGCTCATTATCAGGTATAATGATTTCCCCAATGCCGCAACGTGGGCCTGAACTAAGCATACGGATATCATTAGCAATTTTCATTAATGATACAGCCGATCTTTTAAGTGCCCCGCTTAGTTCAACCATAGCATCGTGAGCGGCAAGTGATTCAAATTTATTTGGTGCAGAAACAAAAGGATATCCGGTAAGCTCGGCTATTTTAGCCGCTACCTTTTCGGCGTAGCCTTTTGGAGCATTAAGTCCTGTTCCCACAGCGGTACCTCCCAGTGCAAGTTCGCTCACCATCTCGAGGGCACTTCGTATAGCTCTTATTGAATTGTCAATCTGTTGCACATAACCCGAAAACTCCTGTCCGAGGGTTAATGGAGTGGCATCCATAAAATGTGTGCGCCCGGTTTTTACAATGGATGCGAAATCAATAGCCTTCTGGTGCAGGATATTCCTCAGTTTCTGCATCCCCGGCAGGGTAATCTCAACAATCATTTTGTATGCAGCGATATGCATGGCTGTAGGGTATGTGTCATTTGATGATTGTGATTTATTTACATCATCGTTGGGATGAAGTATCTTTTTTTCATCAGTGAGTTTTCCTCCTGAGAGCACATGTGCCCTGTTGGCAATAACTTCGTTGACATTCATATTTGATTGTGTACCTGATCCGGTTTGCCATATTACCAGCGGAAACTGGTCGTTATGTTGTCCGGCAAGTATTTCATCGCATACTTTAACAATTAATTGGCATTTATCAGCTGCAAGTACGCCCATTTCGAGATTAGTCAGTGCTGCCGCTTTTTTAAGGTATGCAAAAGCATAGATGATTTCAAGCGGCATACTCGCTTCAGGGCCAATCCTGAAGTTGTTCCTTGAGCGTTCGGTTTGGGCTCCCCAGTATTTTTCGGCAGGGACTTTTACTTCGCCCATAGTGTCATGTTCAATTCGGAAGGATGTCATGGTTAGTAAAATTTTAATTAAGTGATGAAGTGATGAGGTGATGAAAAATGACTAATAGACTTGGTCACTGTTTTAAAGTCTTCCCCCCAAACTCCATCAGATATGCTTTTATAAAATCATTGATTTCACCATCGAGTACGGCCTGGGTATTGCTGGTTTCATATCCGGTGCGCAGGTCTTTTACCATTTTGTAAGGGTGCAGCACATAACTACGGATTTGAGATCCCCATTCGATTTTCTTTTTTTGACCTTCAATTTCGGCCTGTTTTTCCATTCTTTTGCGCAATTCCAGTTCGTAAAGATGTGATCGCAGTATGCGCATAGCATTTTCTTTATTCTGAAGCTGTGAGCGGGTTTCGGTATTTTCAACCGTAATGCCTGTGGGTATATGCCTTACACGAACTCCGGTTTCTACTTTATTTACATTCTGACCGCCTGCACCACTCGAACGGAAGTAATCAAATTCAAGGTCAGCAGGATTTATAACTATTTCAATGTTGTCGTCAATTACGGGTGATACAAAAACCGACGCAAATGAAGTGTGACGCTTATGATTGGCATCGAAAGGTGATAATCGCACCAACCGGTGCACCCCGTTTTCTGCTTTAAGGTATCCGTAGGCGTAATCACCGGTGAATTCGAGTGTAGCTGATTTTATTCCGGCATCATCGCCTTCAAGATAACTTATTTCCTTAACCTGATAGTTATTACGTTCGCCCCAACGGATATACATACGCATAAGCATCTGAGCCCAGTCCTGGCTTTCGGTGCCACCTGCTCCGGAGTTGATTTTCAGTATTGCCCCCATTTTGTCTTCTTCAGTACGGAGCATGTTGCGGAATTCAAGTTCTTCAATAAGCTCCAGTACTTTTTTGTAGTGTTTGTCTGTTTCTTCCTCGGTTGCCTCACCTTCCTTGTAAAAGTCAAATACAACCTTCAGGTCATCAAGTTCTGTCACAAGATGTGCATAATTGTCTGTCCATGTCTTTAATGAGGCAATTTCTTTAAGGTGTTTTTCAGCTTTTTTAGGATCATTCCAGAAATCAGGGGCGTGTGATTTTTCTTCACCTTCTCTGATGAGCTGGAGTTTTTTCTCTATCTCAAAGATACCTCCTCAGTGCTTCGGTACGTTCCGACAGCTCCTTAATCTGTTCAATGGTTATCATAATAAAATATTCAGTTGAAGAATGCAAAATTAGAAAAAAATGGGTTCTGATGTTGATTATTTTATCTGAGAATAGTAAATATAAACCCAGGTTTAGAAAAACTATGTTTATAAGGGCTTCTAATTATCCGAGATTAGTCAACAAAAACAAAGTATATTAAACCTGTTGTTTCTATTGACTTTCCCGATAGAAAAAATTTAATCATTCCGGTATTGCGGAATGATTAAATTTTATTATCGATTCGTCATTTAATTCTTTCAATTGACGAATTGGGGATAAGTTGCCAATAGCAAATTTAGGTTAATCAAATTAGGGTTCAGACCTTTTTTCTTACTTTTCCTGACTGTGTATAGGTATATAACTCAACTGATTTATATTTTCAGTGCCTGTATAATCATACTGGTAAAGGCCATCGGTGCCAATCATCATAAGCAGGCCATTGAAAGGTATAACATCAAAGGCATTTACTTCCTTAAACCATGCAATTTTTACCAGGTTTTTAGGATCCTCAGCATCAAATACTTTTAGTCCGGCGCTTCCATCACAAACAAAGAGTGTTTTATTATCAATGCCAAGCCCGTAAGGTTCTTCCATAGGGTAAGACTGCTCCCATTTTGGATTCTGAATATTGGATACGTTTATTACATCAAGCTGGCTTGTAGCTTCGCCGCAAAGATTACCTGCCCTAAGTGTCACGTATGCATAGTTGTCTTCAACGACAACAGGGTCGCAACTTCTGACATGGTTGTATGTTGATATGTAAGACGGGCTGACCGGATTAGAAAGGTCATAAATAATCATACCCGTTTGTGTGCCAAAGAATAGCTTTTTATTGTACTGAAAAACAGTCTCTACATTCCATCCAAGGTACTGGTCATATACAAGTAATGGAGAGGTCAGATCGTCAATATCAAATGCCTTAAGGTTATATTGATCAATAGTATAAAGAAATTTATCATAAATGGTGAATCTGGCCATAGAGCCTGCAATGCCCACAGACATGCTGTTTGAGCCGTTTGAACTGTAATTTATCTTGCTGTTAACTGCTACATCGGCATATGCCCAGTCAGCCCTTTCTAAAAATATTAAATTACGTTGCTGAGGTTCTACTTTTTCTTCCACTTCTTTTACTTCCCATCCGATAACAATTCCTTTATTCAGATCAATCTCGCCAACCGGAAACTGATTATTATCAAGAAGGGGAGGCAATGAGTAAGGAAAAATGCTGTCGACCCTGCCTACTTCTTTAATGTTATGAATATCGCTGATGTCTAAGGCTACCAGATCAATAAAACTGTCGGCAAACAGAATACTGTCTTTAATGGCCATATCAACATTGCCGGGAATGCTGATAAAGGATACAAAGGCAGGAGCTGAGGGATCGCTGTTATCAATTACATGAATGCCTTTAAGCGATTCGTTTATAAAAATGTAATTGTCTTTAAAATAAATTTTACCTGGCTGAACAATGTCCTGTGAACTGGTTACTTTAACTGCATTTTTGAATTCATGCCTGTCCATGTAAACAGGTACATTAACCAGATAACGGTCAACGATTTTCTCCTGGCAGGAGGAAAATATTACAGCAGCAAATCCTGCTAATAAAAGACTTTTTAGTGTTTTCATAGTTATTTTAATTTTTATTTTTAAAATGCATACTGATTATGACGTCATCAGTACAACAGATGTATAATAAGGCGGAATGGTTGCGTAGAAAATAAAAAAGATGGTTTTAATTTATCCTAATTCGTCAATTGATTGTTTCAGTTGACGAATCGACAGACAAAAATATTGTCCGTCGGGAAAGTCAATAGAAACAATATGTTTAAATATTTATTGTGTTTCTTTTGACTAATCTCGGATTATAATCCGCAACGTTTTACATATAATTTTCATCAGATATTATAACATCATTATTAAATCTTTATGTATTTATTAGTGAAATGATTATCAATTTATTATGTTTAATTAATTCATTATAATGAAATCCACATTTGAATCATTGTTTATCACAAACACAGATGAAAATAAAACCATTAATGGTATTCAGGCCAACAAGGTTATCCGACTTATAACAAATAATTATTTACGTATGAAAGATCTGCTAAAAATTTCCTTTATTTTTCTGCTATTACATATTGTCGTTTTATCGTTTGCTCAGCGCAAAGAAGATGTTGTTTACCTTTCAAACGGTTCGGTTATCAGGGGTGTCATTCTTAAGGATTCTACAGGAAATTCGGTGCGTATTATGAATCATGCAGGAGATATATGGGCTTTTGCCATGTCTGAAATTGACTCTGTAACCCGTGAAAAACCATTTGAGTATAAGGCAATGATTTTTAATAAACGGGGATTTGAAATAAATCTGAGCACCGAATTTCTTATACGATCAAATGAGAATGCTATTGGCAAAGCTGTGATTCCGGGCATTGAAATGCTTATCGGATACAGACACAACAGATACCTGACCTTAGGAATAGAAACAGGCATGCAGTTTTACCAATGGATGGAGATTCCTTTTTCCGCATCTGTACATGGCCGTATAACCGGACGATCTTTTTCGCCTTTTATTTTAGCAAAAGCCGGGTTTACGCTTCCAGCTGAAAAAAGGGAAGACGACTGGGAGTATAAATATAAAAGCCTTGGTGGGTTTCATAGCGCAATGGGCTTAGGTATTGAAAAAATAATAAATGAAAATGCCGCACTCTTGTTTACTTTTTCTTATTATTATCAGGAACTTAACTATCACCTTACACCATTAAATACATGGTCACGCGAGAGAGACCGGAAAGAAACATATAGTCGTTTCAGATTAGCTGTGGGATACGTGTTCAAGTAATAATTATTTAAAACTTTTTCATCTATTTTAACATCTTTGTAAATGCTGATTTCAGGAAATTATCTAAACCGGGCCAGATAATATATCGGTTATTAATTTTCTGACAATTTCTTCTTCATAGCCCCGTGAGGCAGCAAACTGCATTAACTTTTCTTTGATATTTTCGGTATTTTCTGCTCGAAGTGTAGCGGCCTTTTTATTAAGCTCCCGACCGATCATGTTCATATATTGATCATTGTCAATTGAACTAAGTGTAGCATCAATAATTTCATCTTCAATTTGTTTTAATCTGAGAAAATTTCTGATTTTCAGTTTTCCCCACCGGTTAAGCCTGATTTTGTCGTTTACAGCAGCCTGAGCATATCTGCTGTCATCAATATATTTTTCGGTTTTTAATTTGCTGATAATTTCTGCTTGAAGAACTTCAGGAATATTTGCCCTGATCAGATATCCGATAATATCAAAAGAACATTTTTCCTGTCTGCTGCATATTTTTCGCAGTTTTTTCAAAATTATTTCTGAATCTTCAACCATAGGAGAATATTATTTGGTAAATACTGCCTTAATCATACGAGGTTTGCCGTTGATATCCGGTTTTAAAATAACCGGCCGGTAACCCGTTTCCTCAAAGAGGGCGCATGTATCATCAGGCAGTGCTTCATTGATTTCACAATAGATAGCTCCATTATTACCGAGACATTCTATACCTGCCTCAGCAATTATCCTGTAGAAAACCAGCGGATCATTATCTGGCACAAACAATGCCTGTTGCGGTTCGTAGTTCAGCACATTGGCTTCCATACCCGCTTTTTCAGATTCTCTGACATAAGGAGGATTACTGACAAAAATATCATATTTCTGTTTAAGCCATTTTTTATACTGAAATATATCAAGAGTATAGAAGGATATGTTTACGCCATTAATGGTGGCATTTTCTTTTGCTATTTCAATGGCTTTTTTACTGATGTCAATGCCGGTAATCTGCGCAGCAGGCAAATGTTTTGCCAGTGCAATTGCAATGCAACCGCTGCCTGTGCCAATATCAAGAATGTTTAGTTGTTTCCCGGCGTTTTCTTTTATTACCCAGTCTGCCAGTTCCTCTGTCTCAGGCCTGGGAATGAGGATACCCGGCGCTACCTTGACGGGGAAACCATAAAATTCAGTTTTGCCGAGAATGTATTGTATAGGTTCATAATGGCTTAGCCGGATTATAATTTCATCGATTTTTTTAACAAGATGTTGGGAAATCGTTTCATTCTCTTTAATATAAATTTCAATTTTACTGTAATTTAGCAGTTGGCCGAAAATAAGATATATAAAACTGCGGATTTCATTCTGGTCATAAAGTCCGGAAAGGCTTTTGATTATCCGTGTTCTTAATTCGGCAATTGTAATCAAACGATTCATCTGACAAAAATATAAAACTGTGGCTGATGAATAACAATGCCAGACATGAAAAATATATGCAGCGTTGTATAGAACTTGCGGGCTTTGGGTTGGGGCATACTGCTCCTAATCCGCTTGTAGGGTCTGTTATTGTGTATGAAGATAAAATTATCGGAGAAGGGTATCATCGTAGGTTTGGTGACGCTCATGCCGAAGTTAATGCTATTGGCTCAGTTAAAAACAAAGACTTATTAAGAAAAAGTACCTTATACGTCAATCTTGAGCCATGCGCGCATACTGGCAAAACACCTCCATGCACTGACCTTATTATTCGCGAAGGCATTCCGGAAGTGGTTATTGGTACCTCTGACCCTCATCCGCTGGTTTCAGGAAAAGGCATTCAGTGCCTGGATAGTGCCGGTGTTAAAATCATTTGTGGAGTGAAGAAGAATGAATGTGTTGAATTAAACAAAAGGTTTTTTGCCTTTCATACCCTTAAAAGGCCTTACATTATCCTAAAGTGGGCTCAATCAGTTGATGGTTTTATGGATGTTATACGGCAAAATAACGAAACAGCTGAACCCAACTGGATATCAAACGAAATTTCAAGGAAACTTGTACATAAATGGAGATCGGAAGAACAGGCAATTATGGTAGGTACAAACACTGCTTTACTGGATAATCCGAGGCTTAATGTGCGCGAATGGCGTGGGAAAAATCCCATTAGAATTTTACTGGATCGTTCTTTACGTTTACCGGAAAATCTTCATTTGTTTGATAATAGCATAAAAACAATAATATTCAATGAAATAAAAAATTATGAATCAGGGAACTGCTTATTTATTAAAATTCATTTCGACCAGAAATTCATATCTACGATATTAGAGATTTTATATAAAATGGAAATACAGTCGGTTATTATTGAAGGTGGTAAAATGTTACTGGATAGTTTTATATCTGCGGAACTTTGGGATGAAGCCAGAGTGTTTACGGGGACAAAATTATTCAAGGCAGGTATTAAAGCACCGGTAATAGAAGGTTGTAAAAAAATTCAGACCTGTATTGTAGATGACCTGCTGACGGTTTATTATAAAAGTCAGATTACCTCTTTGTCTTAATTCATTCGTACTTATGAAAAAATAACCAGGATTAAGACTTTATGATAATACCGATTAATATGATGAACCAATAGGATATTTATACCGCTAACAATTCCTTAATTTGCGGTACGCTTTTTCGTATAGCCTGTTCAATTCCTGCTTTAAGTGTCATCATGCTGTAGGGGCATCCATGACAAGCGCCTGTAAGACGCACTTTAACCGAAAGGTCATCAGTAATATCAACAAATTCAACGTCGCCACCGTCTGCAATGAGGTATGGTCTGATTGATTCTATTGCTGTTTTTATTTTTTGAACAAATTCTTCTTTTTGTAAATTGTCCATAATGTGAATACTTTATTATTGTGTGGATATATTAACCTTTTGGGTTGGCTTTTGTTCATTATTTCTTCTGATTATTTCAATCACGAGATTATCTGCAACAGTTTTAAAGGCTTCGCCAATCTGGTTTTTTTGAAGGACTGCCGGTTCACCTGTATCACCACCTTCACGGATACCCTGAATAAGAGGAATTTGACCAAGGAGGGGGATTCCAAATTGAGCAGATAATTTTTTACATCCGTCTTTCCCGAAAATATAATAACGGTTATCTGGCAATTCTTCGGGTGTAAACCATGCCATATTTTCAATGATTCCTAATACCGGCACATTGATAGCCGGGTTTCTGAACATATTAATCCCTTTAATGACGTCGGCCAGCGCAACATCCTGTGGTGTGCTCACCATGACTGCTCCTGTAACAGCAATACTTTGCACCAGTGTAAGATGTATATCGCTGGTTCCGGGTGGTAAATCAACAAAAAGATAATCAAGTTCACCCCATTCTGTTTCGCCAAGCAATTGCTGGAAGGCATTTGAAGCCATAGGCCCTCGCCAGATTGTTGCATCCTCAGGATTAACAAAAAAACCGATGGAAAGCGTTTTTATTCCATACCGTTCAACGGGAATAATCATTTCTTTTCCGCCAGTTTGCTTTAGCATTGGTTTCTGCTTTTCAACCCCGAGCATTTTAGGAACAGATGGTCCGAAAATATCTGCATCAATCAATCCTGTCTTTGATCCTGTCTGGCCGAATGCAACAGCCAGGTTAACGGCAACAGTTGATTTTCCTACTCCTCCTTTGCCTGATGCAATGGCAATGATATTTTTAACGCCTGGAAGCAAAGGCTTTTCTTTTTGATGATCATTCTGTTTTACTGATTCAATACTGATATTTATTTCAAGATTCTTATCAAGCTCTTCCTGTAATATTTTTTTGCAGGCTTTTTGCAAAGATGTCTTTAGCGGATCATTTGCATTGGGAAAGGCTAAAATAAGATTAATCTTGTTATCCTGTGTATCAATTTTTTTTACAAGGCCCATTGATATTATATCTTTGCCTGAAGCAGGATGAGTAATGCGTCGAAGAACTTCAACTATTTGATTTTCAGAAAAATACATTATTTTGAATAATAAAAAACGAGATGGCAAATATAACCTTAATTTTAACCCGAGTACAATGATTTAATAAAATTCATCCAGGCAAATAAAAATAATATTTTTAGAGGAATTTGTCATTAACCTTATTTTTCTAATGACCATCATTAGTAAATTTTGTTAATTTTTCATTGACTGTTAATGTTTTGCAATGACAAATCGATTAAGTCATTAGTTCGCTTCGCTCCTAATGACAAATCCGGGATTAATTTTTTCTGATAAACCGACATCATTATTTGACTTTTTTACCCTGAGTAAGCTTTTCTTAACCGATCTATTATTCCCTACTGCACTTAACTATTTACAAAATTAGTCCACAGTCAGACCATAATTATTTAAACATATTGTTACTATTGACTAACCGGGGAAATCCTCACTTATCAGAATCAATCATCCCGGAATACCGGAATGATCAGGTTTTGTCAGTCGATTCGTTAATTGATTTTTTCAATTAACGAATTTAAGATGAAAAATTTCCGATCCCGCATATTTATAATATTATACTGTTTGAGCATTTTATTTCCTGAAAACAGTCTTTTGCAAAGACTGACGTTTGCGTGCATTTGAACGGACATCACGACAATGATTTGAAAAATCGATACAAATTAATTATCTTTGACGTTAGTATCGTAAAATGATAGTATGATTGTTTCATTTGGTTCAAAAGATACTGAAAAAATATGGAATGGAGAACGAGTAACTAAGATACCTGTTGAGATACAACAAATTGGACGGAGAAAATTGAGAATGATTAATAACTCCCAAAACTGGTCTGATTTGAGAATTCCTCCGTCTAATAGACTGGAGAAATTAAAAGGTTCTGATTTTTATAGTATCAGGATTAATGACAAATGGAGAATTGTATTCAGGTGGATTGATAATAATGCACAAGATGTTGAGATAACTGATTATCATTAAAAAAGTGGAGGATTGTACAATGGACAGATTAGCAAACATACACCCAGGAGAAATTTTACTTGAGGAGTTTTTAAAACCTCTTGGAATTACTGCTTACAGATTATCCAAGGATACAGAAATACCACAGACTCGTATTTCACAGATCATAAAGGGCAAACGGAGGATAACGGCTGATACCGCATTAAGATTTTCATCATATTTCGGAACGACTGCAAAATTTTGGCTTGGACTTCAGGATGACTATGATATAGAAGAAGAGAGAAAAGACAAGCAAGATATATTGGCAAAAATAAAGATAAACGCACCACAACACACCATATAAAACAGTGGTGGAATAATAGTTTTTTGGCATCTGCCTTTCAAACCAGCTTTTCCAACTACGAAAACCCAACCATTTCATTTTATCAGCCCTCAGACCGTCCAAAAACTTACTGATAATATTCATAACCTATTTAGTTACATAAAAAGCAGTTATTAAGGAGATTTCGTGAATAAACTGCATAACAATTATACCTGTTATACAACATATACAAGGAAAAACAAGATTCCGGCATTAATAACAGTAAATTGAAACATAAACCGAGATTTAGTCAATGGAAATACAATATATATTTAAACCTGTTGTTTTTATTGACTAACCGAGAAAATCCTGACTTATTGGAATCAATCATTCCTGAATACCGGAATGATTAGGTTTTTTTAATCGATTCTTCAATTGAGAAATTCAATTGACAAATTACGATAAAAACATTATTTTTTTGACTGGATGAATTTTATTAATTCATTATACTTGAGATAATTTTATCTTTGAAAAATAATTGGATTATATTTTGGAACGGTCAGTTACAACAAACCTAAGTGCATTGAATGACAGACAAAGAGAAGCTGTCATCAGTGAAGAAAAACGGCTCTTAGTTTTGGCGGGAGCTGGTTCTGGTAAAACAAAAACTCTCTTACAAAAACTAATATATCTCATTGAAGAAAAAAATGTGAGTCCATCCAGTATTCTTGCAATTACATTTACAAAAAATGCAACAAATGAAATGATTGATCGCTTAATCATTTCTGCCGATACAACAGGAGAGTATGAAAAACTTTTATTTGATAAAAAAGTAAGCAAAGACGATAAGGATAGAGAAAGATATATTCAGCAAAAGAAATATAAATGGATTGACGGATTAACGATTAAAACATTTCATTCTTTCTGTTACAGCATCTTGAGAAATTATGGTGTAAACGAGTTTGACAATAAGTTCAGAATCATAGGAGATGAAAAGAGAGATGAAGAAGATGAGCTATCAAAACATGTTGCACCTGAAACAGTGTTTGAAGTTTTTCATAAGTTACTAATAGAACAATGTGAAGATACTGAATATCTATTACAATTAAAACGTTATATACTTGATTATGTGATTGATAAAATTCATTTGAAAAAGGCTGATCCGGAATTTTTGCCAAAAGATGGTAAATATTATACAACGCTTGACGGGACAAAAGTCCGTTCCAAATCTGAACAGTTCATCGCTGATTGGTTTTACAGACACAGCATAAAGTATGAATACGAACCTCTACTGAATGTTAAAGACTTTTCTTTTCACCCCGATTTTTATATTCCTTTAGCCAATCTTTATATCGAACATGTTAGCGAAAAAAGCTATTCAACAAAAGACAAAGAGGAACAGTTCCAAAAAGGGAATCTGCTCTTTGTAAAGACTTTTGAGAGCATGACAAAAGACTCAGCCTTATTTAATCATACACTTGATAAAATAGTAAAAAACAGGTTACCATCAAATTACCACAAAACTGTGACTTTAAATTTTAAAGAGGAATTTCATGGTTATCACGAAGATGTTAAGGATTTTGTGCAACAAATCATAAGGATAAATGACATGATTAAGGTTGAAAACATTGATATTGATTTTGTTTTAGAAAATGCCCAAAAAGACCAGCATGAAAGAGTCCGGAATTTTTATGAACTCGCCATTCCAATTGTAAAAAAATACAATCATTACTGCACAAACAAATCATATCTCGATTTTAATGATTTGATTTCACGAAGCATTTCATTATTTAAGAACTATCAGGATATCTTAAACAAATACAGGAATAAGTATCAATATATATTAGTTGATGAGTTCCAGGACGTAAATAATTTACAGGTAGAATTAATTAAGCTTTTGCTGACTGACCAAACCCAACTGTTTTGCGTGGGTGACGATTGGCAAAGTATTTATGGCTTTCGTGGTTCTAATGTGAGTTATATTGTTGAGTTTGAAAACCATTTTAAGAATGCAAAGACAGTTAAACTCAATCTAAATTACAGAAGTACTCAAAATATTGTTGGTGCAAGTAATGAAGTAATAAAACACAACAAGTTTAAGGTAGAAAAAGAAGTCAAAGCATCAAAAAAGTCAGAGCATAAAATAGTTGTATATGCTGGTAATAATGAAGAAGAGAATTTACAGTTTTGCCTTGATAAGGTCCGTGAACTTTTAGATGATGGATTAACCAATGATGAAATACTTTTTTTATACCGCAGAAGTAAAATGTTTACCCCCTATTTCTACAAATTTAAAAATGAAGGTATAAAAGTTCAGGGAAAAACCATTCATGCTTCTAAAGGACTTGAGGCTAAAGTAGTTTTTATTATTGGTTTGACAGAAGGCAATGG
>CAZBCB010000010.1:0-18740 GCA_964489905.1 uncultured Bacteroidales bacterium | reverse complement strand
GCAGCAAATTTATGAATAATTAGCTAACTAATACTAATAGTAATTCAATAATACACGCGCATAATTTCTGGCTTCGTGGTCAGATTGCTGAAAATCCTCAATAACAGGAGTACTTATATAATTAATTTTTGACATAACTTTTTCAATTATATCAGGAATTTGTAAAAAACGGGCTTTATGATGAAGAAAAGCATCAACCGCTACTTCATTGGCCGCATTCATAATACATGGCATATTTCCTCCGGTTTTTAAGGCTTGAAAAGCAAGGTCAAGATTTCGGAATACCTTAAGGTCAGGTTTTTCAAAAGTAAGCATCGGATAATCGCTGAAATTAAAACGTGGTAAAAAATCTGATTTTATTCTTTGCGGATAGCCAAGCGCGTACTGAATAGGAAGCCTCATATCAGGAAGCCCCATCTGGGCTTTTATTGAACCGTCAGTGAACTGAACCATTGAATGAATTATGGATTGGGGATGAATTATAACCTCAATCTGTTCGGGCAACAAATTAAACAGCCACCGGGCTTCAATTACTTCAAGCCCTTTGTTCATTAAGGTTGCCGAATCGATGGTTATTTTATTGCCCATATTCCAGTTAGGATGTTTCAGGGCTTCATCGCAGGTAACTTTTTCAAGTTCTTTCAGATTCTTACCACGAAATGGTCCACCTGAAGCCGTAAGTATTATTTTCTCAGGAGGGTTATTGCTTTCACCCTGCAAACACTGAAAAATAGCAGAATGCTCGGAGTCAACCGGAATAATATCAACTTTATTATCGGCAGCCATTCTGGTAATCAGACTACCTGCCACAACCATTGTTTCTTTATTGGCAAGAGCAATCGTCTTGTGATTTTTAATTGCCGAAATAGTCGGAAGCAGACCCGAAAAACCAACCATGGCCGTAAGAACAATATCAACAGAGTCCATGGTAACACAATCAATAATTGATTGATATCCTGCATGCACCTTTATAGGTAAAGAAGATAAAGCATCATGAACATCCTTATAAAAAGATTCTTCCCCTATAACAACATGTCTGGGTTTATGCCTTATTGCCTGTTTAATTAATAAATCTTTATTCTTACCGGCAGTGAGTACTTCAATTTCAAATTTTCCGGAATGATTTTCAATAACTTCAAGAGCCTGGCATCCGATTGAACCTGTAGATCCCAAAATAGCTATCCGTTTTTTCATAGAACTTATAGTCAATTAAAACGAAATATAATTTTCGGGGTTAACCGGATTACCATTATGCCAAAGCTCAATATGCAAATGAGGACCAGTAGTAAGTTCACCCGAATTACCAATTATGGCGATAGGTTCCCCTGCTTTAACACGGTCTCCCATTTTTCTTAATAATTCGGCATTATGCTTGTATATTGAAATCAGATTATTTTCGTGTTGAATCTGAATAACATTACCAGTCTCAATTGTCCATGATGCAAAAATAACTGTGCCATCTAATACTGCTTTAACAACTTCATTAGGACCTGCAACGATATCTGTTCCGTAATGCTGAATTACCGGATTAAAGGAATTTGTTACTATTCCTTTCACCGGAGCAAAGAAAAGAATATTTGATAATGAAGCCTGTGATTTTTTCCTGTCATCAGTCAGCAAAGTATATGGTTGTTCAGCCTCAATCATGCTACGCAAAATAGAATCTTCACGTGACCGCTGAAAGCTAATATTATTATTTGCTACTAAGGTATCTTTCGGGGCAGTATACTCTTCAGGTGCTTCGCCTGATATTATCCTGCGTATATTTTCAAAATATACATCCCGTTTTTTCATTTCCAGTTCAAGCGAATCAAGCCGGTGAGCATTTAGTTTGATATTTCTTAAGGTATTCTGATTAGGATAACCGGGTATTAATTCCTTGGCGGGTGTATATGCAATTATTGAAATTACTATAATAAGAAACAATAATGTGAGCACAGAAACTATTGTAAGAACATTAAGTTTGGATAATTTCAGATTTAACAGTTCTTCAAATGTTTCATCGCGATATATGGATAAACGATACTTATGCCTGAATTTTTCGAGGAAAGACCTCTTTTCTTTCACTTCACTCATTTAAAATGAATTTTTTACCAAAGATATAAAGAAATATAGTATTCTGTCCAATAACTTATCATAACTTAAAAGCCACCTTTTGGGTGGCTATCATTTGTAGCGGGGACAGGACTTGAACCTGTGACCTTTGGGTTATGAGCCCAACGAGCTACCAACTGCTCCACCCCGCAATATATTTTTAAATATAAGTGTGCAAAGATAATGTTTGTATTTTATTTTTCAAAATTTGAACCCAATTTCGTCAATTGAAAAAATCAATTGACTAATCTCGGCTGAATTAATATTCATTTACAACTGGATAAAAAATTTATTGCTTATTTTAGCAAACATTTAAACTATTCATTTATGAAATGCTCAGTAAAAATAATCTTTTCTATACTGATAACAATACAAACATCAATCAGTAGTTGTAACGGGCAAAAATCTGCAATACCTTTTAAATTTGAGCCTCCTGTTAGTTTTGAAAAAGCTTCTGCATGGGCTGACAGTATAGTTGGGCTGATGACCCTGGATGAAAAAATTACGCTAGTCGGTGGCGACCGTATATTTTACACTAATGCCATCCCACGCCTGAATATACCTGCTGTAATGATGGCTGACGCTACCCAGGGCGTTCATCTGCGTGACAGTTTTTTTACTTTTGTTAAATACCCGAAAATTTTGCCTAAATCCACTGCGTTTCCATCACCTATTTTGCTCGCATCGACATGGAATAAAGAACTTGCATGGAAATATGCCCATGCTATTGGCGAAGAATGCAGGGCAGGAGGAATTGCCGTTTTACTTGGGCCTGGGATGAATCTTTACCGCATCTCTCAGTGCGGAAGAAATTTTGAATACTTTGGCGAAGACCCCTACCTTGCCGGGAAGATAATAGCAAATTATGTTACTGGCCTGCAAACCACAGGTACCATTGCCACACTGAAACATTTTGTGGCTAATAACTCAGACTATTTCAGACGAAAAAGCAATTCAATAGTTGACGAACGCACTTTGCTTGAATTATATACCAACGCTTTCAAATCGGGTATCGATGCCGGAGCCATGGCAGTGATGACTTCCTATAATTTACTTAACGGAGAATGGTGTGGCCAGAGTAAATACGTAATTGACACTTTGCTCCGCCAAATGTTGGGTTTTAAATGGCTTGTAATGACAGACTGGTGGTCGGTTTATGACGGTGAAAAAGTTATCAAATCGGGACAGGATCTTGAAATGCCATACAGCATAGCAACAAAAAACGCCAAAGAACTTGTTGAAAATAAAAAAGTAACTGAACAGGACATCAACCGCATGGCCAAGAGCATACTAACTACGCTGTATGCCATGCAATCCTTTAACAGAAAACCTGATACCACTTTGTTTGGTAAATTTGAAGAACATGAGCAGATAGCCTTGCAGACAGCACGGGAAGGAATAGTACTCTTGCGTAATGAAAATAACCTGCTTCCTCTTAACCGGGATGTAAAAAATATTTTGTTAACCGGAGAATATCTCGATGAAATAGCACAGGGCGGTGGAGCAGCCACGGTTAAAGGGTACAATCATATTACACTCCGTAAAGCCTTAACTGATGAATTTGGTGAAGAAATCATAGTTAAACCTGAGGCTTCTGATGAAGAAATCAGGAATGCCGGGACAGTTATACTTAGCATCGGCACTTACGATAGTGAAGGATGGGACAGACCATTTGACCTTCCCGATGAAAAAGAAGCAAGAATTCAAAAGGTACTTGATCTGAATCCCAGGACTATAGTTATTATCAACTCAGGCAGTGGCATAAATATGAGCCGCTGGAATACAAAAGCCGGTGCTATACTTTATGCATGGTATGGAGGCCAGACAGGCGCAAAAGCTATTGCTGAGATTATTGCCGGGAAAATTAGTCCATCGGGCAAATTACCTGTAACCATAGAAAAAGACTTTAAGGATTCTCCGGGTTACGGTTATATTCCGGAAGGAGAATATTTATATAATAATTGGAATGACCATGTTGAGCGCACACATCCGGTTTTTGACGTAAAATATAAAGAAGGCATATTTATGGGTTACCGGTGGTATGAAAAAAATAATATTGAGCCGCTCTACCCTTTCGGTTTCGGACTATCGTATACCAAATTTGAATACAGTAACCTGCAGGTGTCAAAAAATAAGTTCCGGGAAAACGAAGAAATTACAGTTACTTTTACTATCAAAAATATTGGAAACATTGCCGGAGCTGAGATTGCCCAACTCTACATCCGCGATACCGATTCAAAATTCCCCCGTCCGTTGAAAGAACTCAAAGGATTCGAAAAAGTAAGCCTGAAACCCGGTGAATCAAAAAAGATAACACTGACCCTCTGTAAAAAAGACTTTTCTTACTGGAACCCTGAAATAAAAACATGGTATGCCGAACCGGGTAAATTTATTATCATGGTAGGGGCATCATCCAATGATATTAAATTAACCGGTGAGATTGAATTATTATAACTGTATGATTATCAATGCCTCTATATGAATATCTTTATAGGTATCGACATTGGTGGAACGACAATAAATATAGGCTTTGTTTCGGAAGAAAAGCAATTGTTAAGCGAGAAAGTGATTGAAACTATGCCTGAAAAAGGGCCAGAAGAGGCCATTCGCAGAATAGGGTTATCTATTGAGCAAATGATTGCTGCATCGCATAATAAAGATGATTTCAAAGGTGTTGGTATTGGTTTGCCCGGTTTGCTTGATATTGAAAAAGGTTTGATTATTGAAGCATCTAACTTACCCGGCTGGCAAGGTTTCCCAATTGTATCAGCATTGAATTCAAAAATACTTCTGCCGGTATTCATAGAAAATGATGCCAACCTGGCTGCATTGGGTGAATATTGGATGGGAGCCGGCACTAATGCTTCAAACCTTTTTATGATTACGCTCGGATCAGGCATTGGTGGAGCGTTACTCGTTAACGGAAAATTTTTCAAATTGCATCCATCAGCCGGAGAATTCGGCCACATGATAATCGAAAAATCAGGTGCAACCTGCACATGTGGCAGAAAAGGATGCCTGGAAACATTTGTGAGCAAGCATGGCTTTATAAGGCTCGTAAAAGAAAAAATGCCATTTAAACCAAACACATCGCTAAATAAATATGAAATTACCAGTATTTCACCTCAGCTAATTGCCCAACTGGCAAAAGAGGGTGATGAGCTTGCCAATATTATTTATCAGGAAGCAGGTGAAGCACTTGGGATTGCCATAAGTAACGTAATTAACCTCACCGGAGTGAGTTTAATTATTATTGGCGGAGGTATCGCCAACGCATGGGAATCGCTTTATGCTCCGGTTATACATTCACTTGAAAAGAATGTATTTAAAACCTTATTCAATAATGTTAAAGTGATAAGAGCCTCACTGGGAGAAAAAGCCGGATTTATCGGCGCTGCCAAATTAGCAACTGACGCTATTAAAAATTCCACCCAGGTATTGACTTCGCTAAAATAAGCAAGTTTCTACCGGGGTTTTACATATTCTTCTGCATAATGCCTTGCCGTAAGTTTTTCACCTGTGGCCTTCTCTATCATATCATTCCAATAATACCTTGAGCCGGGTTTAAATATATTTTCCTTTAAATAATCTCCAATTTCAGGATGGCCGGTATAACAGGGATTCTTATGCCCTATAATGTTTTCCGCCATATAGGCATCCAGTTGAGCCGCAAGCAAATCACCAAGCAAATAATTATGATAATAGCAGGGTACTGTGGCAATATGAATCTTGGTGGCCCAATCGGGTTCATTACGGCCTTCAGGGCATGTTAACAACTGGTATTTTTCAACCAGGTTCCACCATAACTTATTCAAATCCTGATCAGGATTTTCATACATACTTTTTTCAAACCTGAACATTACCTGGCTCCAACGGCTGAAAACCAGCTTTTCAAGACATTTATAACGCCTGACATCATCCGATATTTTCTTTGCATCATCTATTGTAAGATTAAGGTTTTTCATCATCCAGTTTGCATCAGAAGCCAGATTACCAAAGAAAATAGCAATGGCTTCAGTGGTAAATATGTGTGCAGGTTCACGCAATATAAAAGGCAGTGTGGTGTCGATATATTTTTCGTAAACGGCATGACCCAGTTCATGAAGCATGGTGTTAGCCCAATATTGATTATTTCTGATATTTGCCATCACACGTATATCTCCTGCCCTATTAATATTAGTACAATAAGCATGCTGATATTTCCCCTCTCTTTCATATAAATCACTCCTTTGAATAATATCCTCAACATCAAGTCCAATACCCTCATAAAACTTTTTAATTACAGCCAGAATATCCTTTCCTCCATAATATTTGTCGAGGTCAGTTTCATAAATTTTGGGGGCCTCCTGAAAAAATCTGTTCTGGTAATGCCATGGCATCAGTTGTTCAACTCCTACTTTTAATTGCTTTGCCAGAATTGAGTCGGTTTCCTTTTTCAGAGTTGCAAAGGCATCACGTGTAAGCGAATCAAGTTCATTAAAAAGTGCTGCAATCGTTTCCGGGTCCTGATCAGATATCCTTAGTGACATATCATGATAATTACGGTATCCTAAATCTCTGGCTATTTCATTACGTAATTTAACCAATGCCTTAATATCATCTGCCACCAAAGGGCCAATTGCCTTACTGGCTTTCCATGCTTTTTCCAGTTCGGCTGAATTTTTTGAATTAATCAGTATACTATCTATTTCATTGTCTGATAATAACTTATTATTCAAATTGGCTCTGAATGTTGAAAATTTCTTTTCAATAGACACCTGAGCATCAATAAGCCTTTTAAGCCTTGCGGTATCTATCTGATACCTAATCATATTGTTATGCCATACAAACAGTTCGCGCCTTAGCAAAGAATCTTTTATTGCAGGGTTTTCTAAATATTTCTTGATTTTTTCAAATTTGGGTTTATCAGCAAGCAATGTCGAATAAGCAAGCTCATTTTCAGAAACCCTGTTGTAGTCTTCATCTTTGCCTGAAGCAGTTGCCTGAAAATAAGATGCATTCCATTTTGCATAAACCGGCATTACTTCTTTTTCTAAAGACCGAAGAAATGCTCTGGCCTCACTTTCTGTGCGTTTTGTTTGATCTGAACATGCAGTCATAATAAATACAAAAAGCATCAAAATAAGCAAATTTTTATATGTTTTCATGTTGAATAGTATTATTAAAATTGAAATCACTAATATACTGAATATCTATGTAAAAACAGCATAACAATCAATAACTGCCATTAATTCTTTTTGGCAATATTCTGTCAATTTGACCCTTCAGAATATTTTGGTAAGGATTTTGTTGTAATTTTGCCTGAACTTTTAAAATTAAAAATTATGATATTACCAGGCCAATTGATTATAATTCTTGTTTTTATGGCGGTAAGCTGGATAATCGGAAGCCAGCTTAAGTCGAAATTCAGAAGGTATTCACAGATTCCTGTGAATTACGGGATAACGGGAAAAGAAGTTGCCGAAAAGATGTTACGCGATAATGACATTCATGATGTAAGTGTGGTTTCGGTGCAGGGTGAACTCACTGATCATTATAATCCGGCTAACAAAACCATAAACCTTAGTCCTGATGTATATTACGGTAACAGCATATCAGCCGCTGCTGTAGCTGCTCATGAAACCGGTCATGCCATTCAGCATGCCCATGCTTACTCATTTTTACAGTTCCGGTCAGCACTTGTTCCATTGCAAAATATTAGTGGAAAAATAATGAACATAATTTTCATTGCAATGTTTTTTGGTGCTTTTGCTTTTCAAAGCCTCATCAGTTTTGATCTGGCACTGATGGTAATCATTGCATGTTATGCCATTTTTACTTTATTTGCATTTGTAACATTACCCGTTGAAATCAATGCCAGCAAAAGAGCGCTGGCATGGCTCAACAACAGTGGTATTACCACAAACCAGACTCACGATAAAGCGCAGGACGCATTAAGATGGGCAGCCTACACTTATGTTGTTGCTGCCTTATCGTCACTGGCAATGTTGCTTTATTATATTATGATTTTTTTAGGCAGAAGAAGATAAAAGAAGATTGGTATATTTTTTAAAAAACCCTTGTCAGACCTGACAAGGGTTTTTTATTTTATGGTTCGGAAAATTCTCTCAGCTGTATTCTCAAGCAAAATACCTGCTTTTTTGATAGCCTCATTTAATTCCATAGGCTTTTCAATAATTGAAAAAATGCTTTTCACTCCATGTTGATAAAGTACCTCATAACCATCTTCCAATGCACCTGCAACAGCAATAAGCGGCTTATTATGCTTTTTGGCTGTTTTTGCCACACCTGAAAGCGTTTTCCCGTATTGTGTCTGGGAATCAATTTTCCCTTCACCGGAAATTATCCAGTCAGCCCAATCAACCCATTTTTCAAGGTCAACTATTTCTTTAACCACATCAAAACCTTGCTTCATTTCGGCACTTGTAAAGGCTATCAAACCTGCAGCCAATCCGCCTGCGGCACCTGATCCCTTAATAAATTCAACATCCTTGCCAGATTGCTTTTTTATAACTGAGGCATAGTGTTGTAAGTTAATATCCAGTTGCTTTACCTGATCAGCACCTGCTCCTTTCTGCGGAGCAAATAAAAATGATGCTCCTTCAGGGCCTGTAAGTGTAGAGGTAACATCGCAAGCCAGCAATATTTTACATTCGTTCAGTCTTTTATCAATTCCGGAAACATCAATTTTTTTCAAATTATGTAAAAAACCGCCTCCCTGTTCAAGTTCATTTCCTGATTCATCATAGAATTTGACACCCAGAGCCATAGCTGCACCCATTCCTCCGTCATTGGTGGCACTGCCTCCGAGGCCAATAATTATTTTTCTACAGCCTTTGTCTAAGGCATGTTTGATTAACTCACCTGTTCCATAAGTACTGGTTTTCATAGGATTTCTTTCGTAAGGATCTAATAATTCAAGACCCGATGCAGCAGCCATCTCAATAACCGCTGTGCGCCCATCATCAAGTATTCCGTAATACGAATCAATAATCCGTAACAAGGGATCCAAAACCTTTACTTTTTCAAGATGCCCGCCGGTGGCATCAACCAGCGCATTTACAGTTCCTTCGCCTCCATCAGCCAATGGCAATATTTTAATTTCAGCCTCAGGCAAGGCACGGATCACACCTTTTGCCAGATGCTCAGCTATCTGCATCGCAGGCATACATTCCTTGAAAGAATCGGGGCAAATTAATACACGCATTATTAAAGATCTTCACTATTGCCAAAAATATGACAAATTTCATATAGATGAGAAGTATCATCAACACAGGATGAGTAAAATCATCCGGAATATATAAACTGCATATATATCTTGTCGTAAAAAAAAAAATAAAAAAAGATGACTGTATGAAAAAATTACTAGGATTGGTTTTAATTATAAGTTTTATTTCTTTGTCGGTAAATGCACAAATCAGTAATGCGCAGGCCATGTTTTTATATAATTTTTCGAGGCTAATAAAATGGCCTGATAATACTGCTCAGGGTGATTTTGTTTTTGGCGTAGTAGGGAACATTGAAGTGTATAACAATCTTATACAAATTACAAACGGTAAAAAGGTTGGAATGCAGAATATTACAGTGAAATATTTTAAAGAAGCCAAAGAAATAACCAACTGTCATGTAATATTTATTTCAAATAATAAAATTTCTCAATTTAATGAAATTATGTCCAAAGCACAGAATAAGGCTGTGCTTATTGTCACCGAAAAAAAGGGCATGATTAATTCAGGATCAGTCATAGATTTTGTGATTTCAGACGATAAACTTCGTTATATAGTAAGCGAGGAAAATGCCCGAAAAAACAACCTTATTCTGAGTAAAAACATTCAGGATATGGCAATGGCAAATTGAATATTGGAATATATTTGCTTACCTTATAATCAACTATTTATTAGGCAGTTTTTCTGATAAGGCTTTAACCATACAGACTGATAAGGTTTTAGCGTAATTTTTTGATTTAAGCTAATAGGCTTTTGTTCAGAAAGCAGGTCAATATACAGATTTTCTGAATTATCATAAGGATAAAAAAGCTCCTGTTCTTTATTTGTGATATTTGATATGCATATTATCTCCTCATTTATAGTTTGGTTTTTTCTTCTGAAAGAAACAAAATGGTCTCCTGTTTTAATAACCTGCTGAGCACTATCGGGGTGAAATGCAGGTTGTTTTTTTCTGATATCAATAATTCTTTTTAATTCATTAAAAACATAACGGTTTACTGTATTTTCAGAAAGCAATGATTCAATTTCCGTGTCAAGGTATTTCTTCCGGTTTATCGATCTGAATCTCCCTGTTAACTTCATTCCTTCATAATCATTAGGAGTGGCGAGCATGCTGTGAATATATACAGCAGGAATTCCTTTAAGCGACAACATGATAAGCTGACTGCATAAAAATCTGGCAATCTGTTTATCATCTTCTCCCTCAGAGGTGCCTTTCAGTGCATCAAAATAAGCAATATTAATTTCGTACACACTTTCCGTTCCGTCTTTGTTTTTTCTGTAACTTAATCTGCCGCCAAACTTCAACATGCCTTTAAACAGCATGTCTAACTCATTTTTGGATAATAAACCTTCAAGTGGCCTGACGCCAATTCCGTCATGTGAAGCAGTAAAGTTTAAAAAAGTACAACCTTCAGGCGGATCTGCTAATGATGTAAGCCAACTATTTAAATAATTTGCATTACCGGTGTAAAGAGTATAAAGCAGAAAAGGAGGAAGACTAAACTGATAAACTAATTGTGCCTCATCCCCGTTACCAAAATAACTTATGTTTTCATGGTGTGGTACATTGGTTTCGGTCAGTATAATAATATTTGGATTAATCAGTGAGCCCACAGTGCGAATAAGTTTAACAATTTCATGAGTTTCGGGCAGGTGCAGACAACTGGTTCCCGGTTGTTTCCATAAAAAAGCAATTGCATCTAGCCTTAATATCCTGGCTCCCTGGTTAATATAAAACACGAGTATTTTTAACATTTCAACAAGTACTTCAGGATTTCTGAAATTCAGATCAACCTGGTCGTCACTGAAAGTAGTCCACACCTCGCGTTTTCCGTCAATAGCGTTAAAAGACGTTAGCAGAGGACTGCTTCTTGGCCTTATCACAGAAGATAAATCGTCGCCGGGATCAGGCTGAATAAAAAAATTTTTTCCGGGATCTTTATTTTCAAGGTAATTTTTAAACCATACATGACTTTTTGACACATGATTAATAACCAGATCAATCATCAGGTCATATTTGCTGCCAATCATCTTAATGTCATTCCAGTTGCCCAGTTCGGAATTAACAGACATATAATCGATTACCGAAAACCCGTCATCTGATGAATAGGGGAAGAAGGGAAGTATATGGATACACGAAACAGATGTATTGATATATTTATTTAAGAACCAACGTAATGTTTCCAGCGGACGCGCTTTTTGTGAAATAACTGAATTTCCGTAAGTAATTAAAATAATATCTGTTTCATCCCATAAAGGGTTTTTAGACATTTTGAATGAGGTATAAGGTGACAATAATCTGTAAATTTCATTAACAAGTTGTTCGCTGAAATTGTCTTTATAAATATTCTGAAGATGCCGGGCAATTTTATTGAGCTGACTTTGTAACATTTTTTCAGGTTTTACTGTTATCAGTATATAAGAATTTATCCCACATGCGATGAAATATAAAAATACATCCAGACGGATAAAATTAAATATATTTTTAGAGGAATTCGTCATTTGAAAAATTCAATTGACGAATCTCGGAAATAAAAAAAGAGGCTTTATAAGCCTCTTTTTTCTAAGTTCATTTTTCATTATTTATTCATAGCCTTCGTTCTGAGGAACCTTTGTAAGGTCAATAAATTGTTGTGGTATAGGCCATCTAACATGATGAGGAAGCATATTTGCCCCAATATCAGGACTGTATGTCTGTACTCTTTCTATTAATATTCCCAAACGTTTCAACATAGGGTAGCGATGTCCTTCATGACCCAGTTCGCGAGCCTGCTCATCCAGAATATTCTGATCATTAAGTTCTATATGCCCAACTCCGGCTCTGTCTCTTACTGCGTCAAGATAAGGTTGTCCTGCGGCAGCATTTCCTGCTCTCAGATATGCTTCAGCTGCAATTAAATAAGCCTGTGACAGCCTGTATTGAATTATGTTACGGTATCCTTCTGCGTCATCAATTGTGCGTCCGAGTGCTCCTCCTTCCCAATACTTTTTTGTTGTGGGTTCGATAACCCTGATACCAAAACCACTCACTTCATCAATATTTTCAGATGTTACAGTATCCCCAATATTTACACCGGGTGGTAATGGATCATCTGTGGTGTTGACATCATAAATCCAGTATCTTTTATGCCATGCTTCTAACCTGAGATCATTAGGCTCAAATAAAGTCCAGTAATACTCAGTAGGTGACATACGTGACCATGGCCTTCCTCCCTGTTCGAAGGATCTTCTAACTCCCTTAACCCTGTCATAAAGCGGCACCAGCTGTTGTGAAGTTCTTTGTTTCGCTCCATTCAGATTATCAAATTCATCTTTTGAAAACTGCCACGAAAAGATTATTTCGCTATTATTCTGATCAGTTATAGAAAAGACTGAATCAACATGAGCAAACTCATAAGCCGGGTCATTGATTACCTGAACAGCCATATCAGCTGCTTCTGCATATTTCCCCATATCCATATATGCCAGAGAAAGCAAATGGCGTGCTACACCTTTTGAAACTTTACCCCTGCTTGTTACAGTATTTGATTCCGGAAGCAAAGGAATTGCTTCGAGCAGATCTTTTACTATTAGGTTATAAACGTCTTCTTTTGGCGATAATACAGGAGCCTGATTTGGATCTGTTTTTAATTCACGCATTAAAACTATATTATCCCAATACTGAACAAGGCATAAATGAAAATAAGCCCTGAAAAATAATGCTTCTCCCCATACCGTATTCTTCCTTTCACCTGATGGCGCATTATCAATATTATAAATAATTGCATTTGCACGGTTCAAACCGGCATAATATCCGTTCCATAACTCTCTTACTCCTGTGTTATTTGCGTCAAAATTGGTAAAGGTTGCCATCTGATTCCAGATGTTCTGGTCGACAATATTTGTACCTGCTTTAATAAGATCGGTATAGAATATTTTATAGAGGCAGTAATCGTTACTGCTATATAAAAATCTGCCTCTTTCATAAACTCCGTAAATAGCACCTTCCAGACCATCAATACTGGTAAGTACAGTGCTGAATAATAGTTGATCTTTGGGTTCTATATCCAGAAAATCATCACTGCAACTTGTTAACATTGTAGTTGCAACAAATAATATAAATAATATTTTTTTAATATTTTTCATAACCGTATTCGTTTAATGGTTTTTAAAAAGTAAAATTAAACCCGAATGTCCATGTCTTTATTGTAGGAAACTGACCAAGCACACTTTCAGGAGAATATGCGTCTTTATATTTTGTAAAGTATTTCAGATTATTGCCACGTATGTAAACAAGCATGCTTTTTATCGGCATCTTATTCAGTATTCTTGATGGAATGGAATATTGTAAGGAAACATTTCGTAGTGCAATAAATGAAGCATCTCTCACTCTGACAGCATTTTCGTAAGCATATGTTCCGCTCACGCTGGGTTCAGGAAATTCGTTAGAAGGATGTGTTGGTGTCCAGTAATCGACTTTTACCTGATTATCCCTTCCAACAAGACTTCCATAAAAATAATTAATTTTAGTTACACCCTGAACTGACTCAAACAGAATGGAAAGTTCAAGTCCTTTGTAGCTGAAAGTATTTCTCAGACCACCGTACCATTTGGGAGTCTGACTGCCTAAAAATGTTCTGTCATTTGAATTAATAACACTATCTCCATTGATATCCCTTATTTTCGGGTCTCCCGGGCCATAATTTCTTCTGTCCGGATGCATTCTGCGTGCAATTTCTTCTTCGCCCAACTGATAAATTCCAATAAAATCATAATCATAAATTACATCAATATCCTGACCGATAAACCATCCGTTTGCGGGATCACTCACTGGTCGGCCTTGTGCATCAACACTGGCTCTGTTTAACCTAACCAGTTCATGTTTATCTTTAGCCCAATTTAAACCCACCGACCATTTAAAAGCGCCGTCAATTATTTTTGCATTTAAATTGGCTTCCAGACCCCATCCTTTTAATTTACCTACATTACTTAATGTATTATCGAAACCTGTGGTAGGATCTATTCTTTCCGGTAAAAGTAAATCAGTCGTTCGCAGGTTATAATAATCAACAGTTGCAGTAATTTTGTTTCTCAAAACACCTATGTCTATACCGGTATTTATTTGTTTACTTTCTTCCCATTTTAAAGACTCATTCGGAAAATTTCCGGTAGTCTTACCTGTAAATCCCAATCCGTTAAATGAATAAATTGCATCACCGGTTAGTGCAACATATCTGTAGTTAGGTATGCGGTCATTCCCCAGCACTCCATATCCGATTCTGAATTTTAACAAATCAATGATATTGTTTTCCTTCAGAAAAGCTTCATTCGTGGCTATCCATGCAAATGAAACGGAAGGGAATGTCCCCCATCTGTTTTTAGGACCAAATTTGGAAGAACCATCTCTTCTGATAGTAGCCGTAAGGTTATAGCGCGAATCAAAATTATATCCTAAGCGTCCAACATAATAAAGAATTGCCGATTCATCAACAGAAAGATCTGCTGTGTGTGCAGGAAATGAATAATAACCCATGGCATCCCACATTGAACCCTGATCTCTCTGGTCATCAGCACTTATCATATCAGAACGGTATTTTTGGAAACCATAAACAAACGTAATATCAACTGCATGTTTCGCAAATGACTTTTTATAATTTACAATATGGTCTAACAGATAGGTATTTGCTATGGTATTCTGAAATGCCATAGTACTGAAAGCTCCTTCATTATATGCGTCAGTTGTAAATCGTTTGAAATCTTCATTTCTTTGTTCGATAAAACCATTAATAGTATAAGTCAGATCTTTAAAAAAAGTAAATTTCAGATAAGGACTAATGAAATTTCTTGAAACAATTCTGTCTGCTTGTGATTCCTGATATTTGAATAAAGGATTATATTGAAACTGATCACCTTTGACGGTTGAGACAAGGTTACCGTTTTCGTCTCTTATCCGCCCTAAGGGAGAATTACCAAGAAAATCAGTAAAGTCGGGATTCTCCTGATAAACAACGGCCGAATTTCCTGTTTCATCAGCATCGCTTCTTGAAAGTTGTACTTTTACACCAGCAGTTAAAAAACTAAAAGGTGAATAGTCTGAATTGACCCTGAGTGAATATCGATGATAATCACTATGTTGAACAATACCATCTTCAAGATAAACACCTCCGTTCATGTAGTATCGGAATTTATCCGTACCTCCTGTTACAGATAATCCAATATCTTTAACGTTCCCCTTTCTTAACAGCACATCATGCCAATCAATTTCTTTTCCGGCCAACCAGTTTGCAACCTCTATAGGATCTGTTAACGAACCCTCCAGAGTAGCTGTATCCGAATCACGGTTTCGTGCACCAATCCTTGCATCATACTTAAGTTTTCTGTATTCTTCCGCATTAAACATGGTTGGTTTCTGCGTCAGGTCGGTAAAACCGTAAGAAAAATTAGCAGAAAATAAGGGCTTACCTGCTGTCCCGTTCTTTGTGGTTATCAGAATTACACCGTTGGTGCCCCTTGCTCCGTATATTGAAGCAGCAGCAGCATCTTTGAGTATATCAATTTATGCAACATCGTTAATATTAATTTCATCCATGCTTCCTCCTACGATTGGCACACCATCAATAACAATGAGAGGTTCATTTTCATTTATCCTGCTGCCGCTCCCGATATGATACATTCCTACATTTGCCTCACCAATTGACTTCTTACCACGGATTAAAATATCAACACCGGAACCCGGACGACCGCTTGTTTTGGTCACTCTAACCCCAGGAACCTGAGCTTTCAAAGCTTCTACAACATTTGAAACAGGGATTTTGTTAATATCTTCCGATTTAAGTGAAGAAATAGCACCTGTTACATTAGCACGTTCCATCGTTCCATATCCGATAACTACCACCTCACTTAACGCCTGAACATCAGGTATCATTACAACATCTATTACTGTTTTTCCCTGAATATTGACTGTCTCAGAAACATAGCCAACATAGGAAAATACTAATTCCGCATCCGGCTGCGAAACCTCAATAACATATTTGCCTGACACATCTGTAGCTGTCCCGAAAGACGTACCTTTGACAACAACATTTACTCCCGGCAAAGGCTCACCTGTATCTGCACTGGTAACCTTGCCGGTAATTCTTAATGCCTGTGCAAGCATTAATTGTGTACTGATTATTAATAACAGTACAACTTGTGTAATTAGTCTGTTCATAGTTTGTTAATAAATTAGGGTTAAAATATTAAGATTAAGTTAATTAAAAAGACAAGAAATTAAAAGCATTATTCTATGAATATTTTTTTGTTGAAAATTTTATGTCCGTCGTATAATCTCACAAAATAAACGCCGGTTGTTGCATTTAAACTTAGATTGATAGCAGGCTGATTTTTAAGGTTAGCAGAAAAAATCTGCTTCCCAAGTAAATCAATTATTTCAATACGGATGATATTTTGTGTGCCTTCAATCACAAGTTGTCCATCCGAAGGATTAGGATAAATACTGATATTATCCTCATTTGTTATCAACTCAACCCCTGTTGTCTGCCCACTAATAGTTATAACCATTTCGTCTTTGACAGCGGAATTTAGTTCAAGTGACATGGCTGTTACGGTTACTTCCCCGTCAGCTTTTGCTGTAAGTAAACCTTTCTGATCAATTGTGGCAATATTGGTATTATTTACCTGCCAGTATACGGTTTTTAGTGTAGCAGTATCAGGCATCACAAGGGCATGCATTTGTAATGTGCCATTTTTTGTTGTTATACTCGATTCTCCGGAGGCTGTATATATTTCTATTGATTCGTTGGGTACAAAATTATCTTTAAGATAAGCCCTGAGCCATAACATAGCTGGACGTTCGTTTCCTTCCGAATCAATAAGGTAAGCGCCCTGATCTGTCCTCCACATGCCAGGCCTGAAACCCCATAAAGTAATGCCTTTAATGGCAGGATGCTCCCAGAACAACCGGAATAAACGCATATAGCCATGCACCTGCTGCAAATCAGTCAATCCGTCTATGTCAAGTTCGGTAACATAAATTGGTAAACCGGTACTGGCAAGGGTATCTATATTTCGTAAAATGATATCATTTGTAACATTATGCGAAAATCCATGACCCTGAAAACCAATGGCATCAATTAAATTTTCAGCCTGTAACAATTTAATAATCTTCAGATACTGATCAGTATTTGATGTACTGTTCATAATACTGTATTCATTGATCATAAGTAATACACTGTCAGCAAATACGTTTCTGGCCATACGAAAAGCTTCAATAATCCAGTCCCATCCGGTTGCACCGGCACCTCCGAGTGCTTTTATATACTTGCCTTCATGAGTATCATCAGGCGGTTGATGTAAAGGTTCATTTACTACTTCAACTATTTTGACTCCGGTATAACGGGCAGCAACTGCTGAAAACCATTCCTCAAGCTCAGCACGTTGTTCGGCCGAATCAAGGGTTGCCATCCAGGAAGGCTGTTGTGCTCCCCAAACCAGAACATGGTGTTTAAAAATGAACCCGTTATTCATGGCAACATTATAAGCCTCATCTAAAGCAGCCCATGACATTACATCGCGGGTGGCTTCGACACTACCCCATTTTCCGGCATTCTCGGGTGTTACCTGATTCCAGTAACTGGCAAAATCTCTCTTTGAATCATTCCCGTAAGAACATCCTAAAAATTTATCTAATCCCTGTGCCAAAGGAGGAGCAGGAGGTTCTTCTCCCGGCGGATTTACTGAACCTGTCTCACCTTTATTAAGATTATCAACCGTATAGTAAATGCCTTGTCGGCCAAATGCAATCTTATCGATGTCAAATCCATCCTCACGGGCACCTATCTGAAATGTTTTTGTCAGTTCATTCTGATCAACCCTGAATGTAACAGGCGTTTCATACCCTGTATAATCTGAAAGCGATAACCACTTCCATATTCCGGTAGGAGCGTCTCCCTGATTCTGCACCACATCAGTAATAATATTAAAACCTGCGGTATGCAGGTTATTGCAAATTATCCAGTCATCATCTGATGTCGGACTTTTCACTCCGAATCCGTTCCCGTGGAAAAAACTGTCATCATTTGCCCCACCAGAATTAACCCTGGCTCTGATATACAATTTATATGTGCCTGAATCACCAAAGTTTACTGTATATGAAGCTAGCTTCCCTGAATTACCCGGATTTGTGGTGCTTGCATAATTTGTTTTTGGTGTAATATAGGTTACATCTCCCGAAGTCAATGTATTATAATCATCGCCAAGAACCCCCGATTCAGCCTCAATAATAACAGGCTCATACTGTCCCAGCAAACTGGTAATTAAAACTGCTGAACAAATAAATAAATTAATCAGAATCTTCATAGTTATGATATTTTAATTTAAATGCAATCGATTGTAAATATAAAAAATTAATTTTATGTTGTCACTATTCTGAATAAAACC
>CAZBCB010000009.1:0-18782 GCA_964489905.1 uncultured Bacteroidales bacterium | reverse complement strand
CAGTTTCACCTGACTGGATATTAATAATGGTCTGTCACATAATCAGGTCAACTGTATTCTTAAAGACAGCAAGGGCTTTTTGTGGTTTGGAACGATGTCAGGACTAAACCGGTATGACGGGTATACCTTTAAAATCTTCAGACACATTCCGGGCGATTCTTCGTCGTTAAATGATAATTACATCAGCAACATGTATGAAGACCATCAGGCAAAAATATGGGTAAATACACGCAACGGCTATTGTATTTATGACCCTGAAACCGAATCATTTTCTTCTGATATTCCGTCTTACTTATCACGCCTGAGGATACCTGCTATAAATGTGAAAGATATTTATAAGGACCATAACGGGATAGTATGGTTTGTAACCACAAACAGCGGTTTAATCAGGTATGTTCCTTCAGAACAATCAGTGAAAATAATAAGACATAACCCGGCTGATGAGGAATCATTGGTTTCGGATGACATTTCGTCATTTGTTCAGGATATTAAAGGCAATTATTGGTTAATAACGCATAACGGCATACTTCAGCAACTTGATAAAGAAAGTCTGAAGGTTGTATATAAAAATTATTCAATAAACCGGATTAAGGGTGAACAATGGCTTGACTACAAGATATTTGTTGATAACGAAAACGACCTCTGGATTTATGCAACCAATTACAGCAGCGGCGCATTTATGTTCGGTACAAAAGACAAAACGCTTGGCATGCTTGGTAAAGAAACCGGTGAGATAAGGCTTAACAATAATACCATCAGAGGCATAGTTCAGGATGATAAAGGATATGTTTGGATAGGTACAGACCATGGTGGTATTAATGTCATTGATAAAAAAAGACGGACTGTTGAATATCTGGTTTCTAATCCCTTTGATAAACGAAGTCTGAGCCAGAACAGTATTACATCATTATATAAGGACGATCAGGGGATAATCTGGGCAGGTACTTATAAAAAAGGGATAAACTATTATCATGAAAATATCATCAGGTTCGGGCTCATAAGGTATGGTTCGCAAAATCCTGCTGATATTGTGTTTGATGATGTCAATACATTGTGTGAAGACAAAAAAGGGAATCTGTGGCTTGGTACAAACGGCGGAGGCCTAATTTATTTTGACAGAATGAACAATAAATATACTTTTTACAGGCACAATCCCTCAAACCCTAACAGTCTGAGCAGTGATGTAATAGTTTACCTTTACCTTGACAAAAATGAAATATTATGGATTGGCACGTATTACGGGGGTCTTAACTCATTTGACGGCAGGAGATTTCATCGGTATAAACATAATCCGGAAGACACCGGCAGCCTTTCCGACGACCGTGTCTGGATTATTAATGAAGACTCTCAGAATAACTTATGGGTAGGTACATTGGGCGGAGGACTTGACCTGCTTGACCGCAGAACAGGCAGGTTCAGGCATTTTAAAGCCGGTGAAGCCAATTCAGTCCATTCCGACTTTATTTTTGCCCTGACTGAAGACATAAACCACAATTTATGGGTAGGTACAGCACAGGGTATCAGTATACTCGACAGAAAAAGCGGCATCTTCAGGCATGTAGCCAGTGAAACAGGAATTCCGTCCGGACTTAGTAACAATAATATTATCAGTATTATCCGTGATAGACGTGGCTGGATGTGGGTGGGGACGCGTGAAGGCCTGAATATTTACATGCCCTACAATAAAAATTTTAAAAAAATTGGCCATGCCGAGGGACTTCCTGATAATACAATTCTTTCGCTTATTGAGGATAATTCGGGCAATATATGGCTGGCTACATCCCACGGACTTTCAAATATCATTGTTGACAAACACTCAACAAACGATTCTCTCTTATATATCATAAAAAATTATGATGAACCTGACGGGATACAGGGAAAAGAATTTAATGAAAGATCAGTTTTTAAGTCCCGTTCAGGTGAACTACTTTTCGGAGGTGCCGCCGGCATTAATATTTTCAGACCGGAAAAAATTATAATTAACAAGCATATTCCTGTAATTTATTTTACAAATCTTGAAATTTTTAATATTCCGGTAAAGGTTAACCAGAAAATAAACGGAAGAATAATTTTAAAGAAGTCTATTACAGAAACCAGTGAAATTGTTCTTAAATATCACGAGAACATGTTTTCTGTTGAATTTGCTGCGCTTGATTATTTTCAGCCTGTTAAAAACAAATTCAGATATAAACTGGAAGGTTTTAATACAAGTTGGATTGAATCAGATGCAGGTATCCGAAAAGCCAGTTATACCAATCTTAATCCGGGAACTTATGTGCTGCATGTTATTGCATCAAATAATGATGGTTACTGGAATGAAACAGGAGCTACCCTGAAAATCAGAATTCTTCCTCCCTTCTGGAAAACAAATTTTGCAATGGTTATTTATTTTATTATTATATCGTTGTTGTTGCTGTTGTTAAGGTATATAATTCTTGAAAGGGAAAGGATGAACTATCGTATTCAGCAGGCGAAACAAGAGGCTGACAGAATGCATGAAATTGATATGCTTAAAATTAAATTTATAACAAATGTAAGCCATGAATTTAAAACACCATTATCCTTAATAATGACGCCGGTTGAAAAGATGTTGAAAACCATTGATAAAGCCGATATAAAAAATCAGTTATTAATGATACACCGAAATGCTAAAAGATTATTAAATCTGGTTAACCAGCTTCTTGATTTCAGGCGGCTTGAAATTCAGCAAATTAAACTTATTCCTTCCGCAGGCGACATAGTATCTTTTTCAAGGGATATTACCTTCTCATTTTCAGATCTGGCTGAAAAGAAAAACATAACCCTGAAGTTTTTCTCAGATATTGAAAGCCTGGTAGTTCTGTTTGATCATGATAAACTTGAAAAGATAATTTTTAACCTATTGTCAAATGCATTTAAGTTTACCCCTGTGCATGGCCAGATTACGGTAACACTTACGCATAAATATGATGGAATCCCTGCCGGGACAAAAAGTGAGTCAATGACTTCCTCAATTATTTTAAAGGTAGCCGACACAGGTATAGGTATTCCAAAAGAAAAACAGGATAAAATATTTGAAAATTTTTTTCAGGTTGATAATCAGGGAATTGTCAGTCAGGGGACAGGCATTGGATTATCGCTGGTAAATGAATATGTTAAATTACATAAAGGCAGGATTGAACTTGAGAGTGAAGCAGGTAAAGGCAGTTGTTTTACAGTAATATTGCCTGTTATAACCGAAAAAAATTTCAATGGCGACCATCAGATTCAGACAACAAGGATTGAAGAGACCATTTATTCGGATAGTTTTTCAAATATTATGATATCTGATCACAAACCAACCATTCTGCTTGTTGATGATAATGAAGATTTTCTTTTATATCTGAAAGATAATCTCAGGAAAAACTATAATATTTTTGATGCCCCGAATGGGATTGCCGGGCTCAAAATAGCAAGAGATAAAACGCCCGACCTAATTGTAAGCGACATTATGATGCCTGAAATGGATGGTATAGAATTATTACGAAACCTGAAAAATGATAAACATACATCGCATATTCCGGTAATACTGCTCACCGCAAGAGGTGCTGAACATAAAAAACTTGAAGGGTTTGATGTTGGCGCAGATGATTATATTACAAAACCATTTAGTTTTGAAATCCTCGAATCACGAATAAAAAATCTGATCCATCAGCGTGAACTGATCAGAAAATCCTTCCAGAAAATATTTGAACTCACACCTTCGGAAATTCAGGTTACTTCATTGGATGAAAAGCTTATTCAGAAAGCAATGTCTATTGTCGAGAAAAATATCGCCAACCCTGATTTTTCAGTTGACCAGCTTTCTAAAGAAATAGGAATGAGCCGGGTGCATCTGTATAAAAAATTAACAGCACTCATCGGCAAAACACCAATTGAATTTATTCGTGTCATCAGGCTGAGAAGAGCTGCCAGTTTGCTTGAAAAAAGCCAGCTAACCATATCTGAAATTGCTTATCATGTCGGATTTAATAATCCAAAGTATTTTGCAAAATATTTTAAGGAAGAGTATAAAATGTTACCTTCAGAATATGCAGCAGCAAAGCAAGGCATAAATCATGGCATACTGAAAGAAACAAAATTATAGCCTTTTTGCAAGTTAATACCCATATTTTCATTTCATTACCATACAGAAAATTTATGAGTTGAATGATTATTCCAAATTCGTCAATTGAAAATATCAATTGACTGATCCCGGATTATTTAACAAATAATACCCATTTCTGAAATATTCAGACCCCATTAATCGTTGCACATTATTTACTTTTGGCCATGTTTTATAACACCTGTAATGAATAAAAAGCAATATTACCGCCGTTACCGGTTAATTCTGATACTGGAAATTATCCTTTTCACAATTATTGCAGCTGCTTTAACCCTGATTATTTTGCTTTGAAAGACTTATGATATGACATACCATTAACATGCTCCGCTGCCGGATTAATATTGAATACTGTTGCAAAATGCAGAAAAATTAGTATTCGAGGTACGATTAATTTATAAATTCATCATACTTTGGATAAATTTTAATTTGAAACATTACGCAACTTTTTTTAATGTTTTTGTATCATTTATTAAAACCGGATTCTTCAATTGAAACAACCATGCCAAAAGATTTTGGCGCATACAATATTGTGTTTCTATTGACCTATCCCGGTTAAATTAACTTTAAAAACAGAAAAGATGAAAAAGTTGTTATTGCCTTTTATTATTATTGTTGCTGTAATTTTATACAATTGTGAGAATGACAATAGTAAGAATCATAAGCTATTACATTATTTGAAGACATTGTATGGCGGATGTAACAATTCAATACCCTTAAAGTCTGCATCCGATGATTTTACTAATGATACTGTAATCATGTCTATCAGCCATGATACTTTATCCGTGTTTGTCGGCATAAATTATATTTGCTGCGCATACTTTGAAGGAAAATCTGAATTTGCAGGTGATTCATTATTTATAACAGTTGCTGACACATGCTCATCTGATGATAAGTGTTATTGTCGTTGTATGTGTTACTATACGTTTGACTTTCTGTACAATGATATAGAAGCCGGAGAAATACCTTGTAAAGTAAGACTTTGGGATGCCCTTGCTGAAAAATATATTATTCTTTTTAAGGGTGACATAATAATAGCAAAGTCATAAACTATTTTTGCAGAAGATAATAATAACCATTATATTTCAGCAATAATGGTTTGCTATTATCTCTGAACTTTAATGAAAGAATACCGTAAAGGGAAAATTGTCCTGATAATATTATTATCTGTCGGAATACTCACTCTTTCACTTGTTAATCAACGTTTCATTGAAACACCTTTGAAATGTCTGCATAAAGAAATGTTGGGTTTTGGCTGTCCTTTATGCGGATTAAGCCATGCAGTGCATTATTTTTTCAGGTTTCAGTATAAAGAAGCGTTTATTTCAAATCCGGCAGTATTTTTGTTTGTTTTATATGTATTTGCCGAATTCATGGCCTTTGTTTATCCGAATGTTTTTTTGATCAAAATCAGAAAAATATCAATAATTGTAATGTTTTCGGGACTGATAGGTGTTTACATTTTCCGCTGTCTCTCATTGCTATAACATGCCTTTTAATTTAAATTCGAGATATTTATTAATAAGGTTGATGGAGAGTGATTCCGGCGGAGTTAATAATGCATGCACGCCATGTCTGTTAAGTTCTCTGACAATCAGTTTTTTATCATACATAAATTTTTCAGCGGTAATGGTTTTATAAACATCAGTCAGTGATGTCGCATCTGTTTTCAATAATGCTGTTATTTCGTTATTTTCAAAAAATACGAGAAGCAAAAGATGGTTTTCAGCAAGTTTTCTGAATATATCAATATATCTCAACATTGAGATCTGCGTTTCAAAGTTGGTGTATAGGATTAGCAGACTTCTCTGGGTTATTTTCCGCCTGATTGTAATGTAAAGCAACTCATAATCGGGTTCCTGAAATACTGTTTCAACCTTGTAAAGTGCTTCAAAAATATGCTGCATTTGCTTAGCATTTTTTTCGGCCTGGAGAAAATCGTCAATTTTCTTTGAAAAGGTTATAAGTCCGGCTTTATCATATTTTAAAATGGCTATTTTTGAGATCACCAAAGCGGCATTTATGGAATAATCGAGCAAAGTCATACCACCAAAAGGCATTTGCATTACCCTGCCCAGATCGATAATGCTGTAAACTTCCTGAGCTCTTTCATCCTGATACTGATTAACCATTATTTTGCCTTTTCGTGCAGTAGCTTTCCAGTTAACTGTGCGGTAATCTTCGCCTATTATGTATTCTTTAATATGGTCAAATTCTGCATGGTGTCCGAGCCGCCTGATTTTTTTATACCTTCCTCATGCAGATGATCATTTACTGTAAGCAGTTCATATTTACGCATCTGAATAAATGATGGATATACAGGCACTGTTACAGGTTTTTCCGTTTCAATTTTCCGGGACATTAAATGAAAAATGCCCTTCACAAACACTATAGTATGCCCGAAATCATATTCACCACGTCTTACAGGTTTGAGAATATAACTTATCTTCTTTTCCTGCCGTGCCTTAAGATATACATTGATTATAAAATCACGCTGCTGAAACTGAAAGGGAATCTCATCAATAATTTGCAGGTGTAAGGGTCCTTTCATGTTGTTTTTCAGGAAGATAGTTATTTCATTATCGTCACCGTTTGACATTTTTATTGGGACAACGCGTTTAACCGAAACGGGGGATTTAACTGAAAACAAAAATATTAGGTCACCCATAGTTAGTATCAGCAGGATACATAATAATAATTTGGCTGCCAGAAAAAAAACATCATAAAAATAGCCTGTTATTGCAATGGCAACAATAAGCATTAGTGCAATAAAGAATGCACCGGATGGAAATAAAGCCTTATAGAATTTAATAATGAACACTTCAGCGCGGAATTTCAATGGATTGAACAATTATTTTCACAATGTCTTCCACATTTCTGCCTTCAAGTTCCTTTTCGGGTGTGAGTATTATTCTGTGCTCAAGCAAGGGATAAATTACATAATGTATATCCTCGGGAATAACAAAATCCCTGCCGTTAATTGCGGCATAAGCCTTTGCAGCATTCATTAATAAAATGGAAGCCCGTGGTGATGCGCCAAGGTATATGGCCGCATTTGACCTGGTTTGCTGAATAAGTGCTACAATATAATTACGGATTTTTTCATCTACATGAACCTGAGTAATAATTTGCTGAAACCTGACCACCTGTTCTGAGGTAATTACAGGCCTGATATCATTAATATCTTTTCTGTTATGGCGGCTATGATTGCTTTCAAGAATAAGGTTTTCTTCAGTTGCAGAAGGGTAATTGATTTTTATCTTAAAAAGGAACCTGTCAATCTGAGCTTCCGGTAACCTGTACGTACCTTCGTGTTCAATCGGATTTTGAGTGGCAATCACAATAAAAGGCTGATCTACCGGATAACTGATGCCATCAACCGTAACCTGCCTTTCTTCCATAACCTCAAACAGGGCCGATTGTGTTTTGGCAGGCGCTCTGTTGATTTCATCAATAAGAACAAGATTTGCAAAAACCGGACCGAAGTTAAACCTGAACTCCGATTTACCGATATTAAACACATTGGTTCCTGTAACATCCGATGGCATAAGATCGGGTGTAAACTGTATCCTTGAAAAATTAGCCGAAATGCAACGTGATAACACTTTGGCAGTCAGTGTTTTGGCAAGGCCGGGAACTCCTTCTATCAATATATGACCATCGCTTAAAATGGCTATCCATATTAAACTTATCATTTTCTGCTGCCCGATGATAATTTTGCCTGCCTCGGCATATAATTGTTCGGTGGCTGTCTGAAGCTCAGTTAAATCAAGCCTGTTGCTAAAGGTTATCTGATCTGTCATAACTTACTGTTTATTAATTAAATGTTTTTATATTACTTACCAATCAATGAATACATTTTATCGATCTGCTGGCTGAAATGTATCAGTTCTTTTGCACTGATTTTTCTTTTATTTTCTATTTTCCTGATACCTTCTGTTATGGCTTTAATCAATTTAATGCCTGTGCCGGTTTTTTCTGCAAGCGATTCAATTTGCCGTTCTTCGTCATGCAGAAGGTTTATCTGAAAATGAAAATGAACATATTCACAGAAATGTTTAAATTTTAATTGTGCCATATATTTATGGTCATCAGTTGACTGATATAATGCCGATATTGTAGAGACAAATTCAAGTGTCCTGTTGACAGGAGGTTGAATTACGGGTATAATTCTCTGTTTTCTCTTGGTATTAAGCAGAATATAGATGAACAAGCCCGATATCAGCAGGTAATAGGCCATTTTCAGAGCCGGAACGCTTAAAATATACCTCAGAGGCGATGGCGCACCGTGCTTAAAAATATTGCCGGGTTTCAGATAATCATCCCAAACATATTCATACCCCCTGAAATAGGCCATAATATTCATCGGATAATTTTTATTTTCATATAAAAGATTATAATTTGAAAATACTTCAGGGGCGCAATGAAGGTATAATTTACCCTTGCCGAACCTGATGCTGATAAAATTTGCCATTCCGTTTTTTAACCGTCCGATAATTGTGGTCTGGCTGCTATCAAATGAAGAAAATATACCCGTGAAGAGCTTTTTAAATTCAAATTGTTTTTCGGAAAAAACCGGATTTGTTAATTCAAACACAACATTTCCCTTTTCAGTATATGAAAAAAGCGGTTTGTACTCCACACCAATTATATTAAGAAAATTGTGGTCAAAAGTTTGTGCCGAAACAAAAACTGCATGGCCCCCGCGGACATGGTCAATGATGTGTGCGGCAACAACGGAATCTATATCAAAATGATTGGTAATATGAAAGTACATTGTAAGTTTTTCAGTAATTTCGTACTGATAAAAATCATAAAGATTATTGTTTACGATACGAAACCGTTTATCAGGAAACATCTTTTTTATCATATCAGCAAATACGAAACAACCATAGGGTTTCTTGCTGGTACTTCTGAAATCGTATGACCAGTCAACAGGATGCGGCCGTATTATTTCAAATGCAACCAGCAAAGTAAGAAGCACAATTATTGCAACAATTATGAAAATTCTTTTACGCATTTAAGTTTTGCTGAAATGAAGAAAATATAGCATTTATCTGCGGGAATCTGGTACCGTCAACCAACTGATTGCCATACCAGCAATGTTCGTATATGTATAATAATTCAGTAAATGAGGAACCGGGAATTTTATCTTTTACTTCTTTAAGATAATCATAATTTGTTTTTTCGGCTTCCCATTTAATAAATCCCATTTTTACAAGTTTCTGCAAAGTTTGCAGAAAAAGGCATCTGACGGCATTATTATAATTTTCAGCTTTGATGGCCTGTTGCAACAGTATGTCAAAATCTGTATCAATTAATGTTGCTTCATCAACGGTATGCTGAATGTTTCCTGAAGGACCTTCGTGTTGCCAAACCGGTTCAATATTTCTGCGCAGAAACCATACCAGTATCAGTAAAGTAGCACCTATGACAGCAATATAAAAAAGTATAGGAGTAGCTCTGTTTTCCAATACAGGCCTGAATACTTTATACAAAAACGATAGAAATTTTTTTAAATATGTGTCTGCCGGCTGGTTTGATTCTGAATATTTTAATTGCCGGTCATTATAATATTCATTAAAATCATCATCACCAAACTGAATTAATTCCAACTGTGATTCATCTTTATAAACAGGCATATCTTCCGCTATGCTATTGTCTGTCTGAATATCCGGCAGATGAACGGGTAAACTATTATCTGAAGCAGAAACAAATGCTTCAGGAGTAATACAAAGAAAAGCCAGAAACAACCAGATTACCTTATATGCTTTATCCTTGAGGTGCATTTGAAATCTGTTCAATTTTATTTAAAAGCGTTGGATTTTCTTTGATTTCCACCAGATTAAAAAACTGAAAGGCAAGGGCGAGATGTGGTATCACATACAGCAGGGTTGTAATTACAGTGGCAACACCGGTATATACCAGCGAAAACGTTGATATTTTTTCGAACATCTGATTCGGATTTTTAATTCCATGAAGCATTGCACCGATTGTGGTTATGGAAACAGGCAATGTTATCAGATAAGATACTATTGAAATAATGATGATGGTAACAAATATAAGCAGGAAAGTCCACCACCACTGTATATGAGTCAAATCAAAAGATCTGGAAACGGCATCAAAAAACTTTTTTCTTTCGATAACCATTGCAGCACCCACCAGTGAAAGGGAAATGCTAAGATAGATTCCCGGAAGAACACACATAATAGTACCTACGCCAATCATCAGAAACATTACAAAGCCTGCCCCGAGTAATGGTAAAAAATAAGACATTGCTTTTGAAAGAACATCACTATAAGTGAAGTTTCCTTTTCCTTTTTCTGCATACAAGGCAATATAACTGTAAACGGCAGCAATAAGCACTACCTGATTAATAACAAAAAGAACATACACGATCAAATAATAGGGCAGAAAATCGGACATTTTCGGACTTATCCCGGGTATAAATTCCTTTAACATAATCTTCAACATACCCCATTGATTCAGTGTTGAGAATAAAGCAACAACAATTACAATTGGTATAACAAAATAAAGAAAGACCATTCCCATGGTTTTATATTCCTGCCTGATAAACAGGAAAACGGCATTAAAAATTTCACCAAATTCACGTTTTTTTCTGATTTGAATTATGTTTTCCATATAAAATTTGTTTTTGTTGTTTAAACGGATAATAAATAAAATAAAATACTATAATCATTAATGAACAAATAATGATCGACAGTTTAGCCTCATCAGGCATATCAGAATGACGGGTTACAAATCCCTCCAGAAATCCGGCAATTACGAATACCGGAATAAGCCCGGTAAGCATAAGAATACTTTTTTCAACCCCTTTTCTGAATGAGACAATTCTTTTGTATGTACCGGGGAAAATAATACTGTTGCCCAGTACTATGCCAGCTGCACCCGCAACAACAATAGCGAAGATTTCAAGTGTGCCGTGTATAAAAACCGTAAGCAGGCAGTCCTTGAGTAGTCCGTAGCTGTAAAATAACTGAATGAACGAACCGAGCAAAACACCGTTCTGAAACAAGATGTAACCACTACCGACAGAAATAAGCAGGCCGGCGATGTATGCCATGAATGATACCCTGATGTTATTGAGCGTAATACCAAGAAACATCTCAAATTTACCGGCTGCTTTATAAACTGCAAGAGGATCATTGTTTTTAATGTTTTCAAGTGTCATGTTGACATAATTGTCACCCAGTATTAACCTGATAAAATCGTTATCATAAGTGGCTGATAAAGCCCCTATTGCAGCTGAAATAAGTAAAATAACAAAAGCATAAAAAATATATCGTTGGTTTTCTTTTATTATAACAGGATAACTATGTTTCCAGAAATTAATAAATCCCTTTTTGCCTGTTTTTTTGTTTTTATAAATTAAATGATGTGCTTTAACCGTCAGATTGTTCAGATACAAAGTAATCCTGCTTTGAGGGAAATAGGTACGTGCATAGGCTAAGTCATCGGTAAGCTGAAAATAAAGACCTGCAAGTGCTTCTGGGTTCACCCTGTCCTGGTTGTCAAGTATTTCCTCAAGGGATTTCCAGCGTTGTGTATTGCGGTTAATAAAAACTATTTCTTTCAAAGCCTCGTATAATTAAAAATACACAGGTTGAATTTACAAATAAATTTATAATACAATAATATTGCAAGTGATTACTTTTGTGTTTTTTAAAATTTTCTGTGAATGAGTTATATTGAAGATAAAATAAGCATTCAGACCACACAATATATTGATCTTGAGCAGTCCTATGCCAGCATTGGCGAAAGAATAGTAGCCGCATTTATTGACTATGCCGTATATTTTGGTATTTTTCTTACCGGGGTAATTATTGCAGTTACGGTTAACCAACCCGTAATTATTCTGATATTGATGATTCCGTTATCATTTTATGCACTGGCGCTTGAGTTAATGACTAACGGTCAGAGCATCGGAAAAAGGATTATGAAGCTTAAAATTGTGAAAACCGATGGCAGCAGTCCGAATTTTTTAGCCTATCTGATACGCTGGGTTTTCAGGTTAATTGATGTTTTGCCTTTTGGGAGTATAGCCACTTTAACCATTATTCTGAATAATAAAGGACAAAGACTTGGCGATTTAGCCGCCGGCACGGCAGTGGTAAGGCTGAAAAAAAACGTTAAGTTACAATCGCTCACAATTAATTTACCTTCAGATTACAGGCCGGTATTTCAGGAAGCCATGAACCTTGATGATTATGATATTAAAATTTTAAATGAAGCCATAGAATGCTGGTATGAAAGTAATGATGTATCAGCGGCTGCAAAAATTCTTGCAGCAGCAAGAAATGCTTTTGAAAACAAATTAAACATAAAATCAACACAAAATCATATCGGTTTTCTTACTACCCTGCAGAAAGATTATTATTATTACCACCGGTAATAAACCCGTTTTAAAAAAGAGAATGCGATCATATTAAAAAGTTATTTCTAATGTTTATTTCCTCTAAAAAGAATTTCCTTTCAAAAAGATTTTATTAATTCTACATTGCCCCGTGCCATTTTTATTTACCTCGATGAATTAATAAATTCATCGCACCTGGGTTAATTTATAAAACACTGATGCATGCCTTCTTATAACGGCTGTAATTTCTTCTTTGCATACACCCAGCTTTTCTCCTGTCCATAAGTTTTCAATTAAAAATTCACCTTCGAGGCCCAGCTGACTTAGTTTTAATGAAATTTGCACTGAATCGGGAGGCATTGGGCCTGCGGGATTCTGTTTGAATACCATGAATTCAACCGTAGCACCAGTTTGCTGTATCACACAGGCCTGGTCAAGTCCGGCAGTGGCTTTAAAACGGTTATATCCGGAAGGGATTGTATATTCAATAATTGAATTTGAATGGGTACCAATACCTTCGGCAAATACTGTATTATTCAATATCAGTTTTCCACCCGAAACACTTTTGTTAATCTGTGTTTCTCCCCAGCCTGCTGTTGCTTGTATCCAGTTTATGGATGTAAGTTTTAATGTATCATGGCTGTTATACACTACCGGTGCTATCCAGTTGGCATGGTCCCAGTCGATATTGTCGCCACCGTCGGTAACGGCAAGGTACAGTTTTTCCGCACCGGTAATATCAATGTCTATATCGATTCCATATCCGGGAGTATCTCTCGAAATGATACCGCTTGTCCAAATTGCTTTTTCTTTCACAATCATTTGCTGGTCGGCAATATTAAATAAAGCAAGATATTTATCACCGTTTACCGCATCATCCGCTGTCCATGCAACAATATTATTTTCTTTAAAAAGCTGCCTGTTATTGATACTTGATTTATTCACCATAATCACATTTCTGTTGGTCAGAAGCGAAACAGTAAATGAATCAGATGTAGGCAGGTCGCCTCCGAACATCAGGGGTGACCGGAAGATAGCAAATAAGGTCATTAAGGTATATTGCTCATCATGGGTTAATTGCGACATGCGGTCGTTTCCTCTTTCCGCTCTTATGCCTATATGACCGAGAGGTAACATATCAGCATCGGGCCATGCTCCGCAACTTATATATGGAGCCCAGCGCCTGCATACTTCAAAATGTTCCTTCAACTGTGGCCAGTTATCCCAGAAATCGCCAACAATCCTCCACATATTGGCATGTTGTTGAATATGTGTGGCATATTGTAAGGGTGTTTCACCCGGCGAAGTACTGAAAACAATATTACGGCCACAGTTATCAATGGCTTTTCGGATCATCTCTATTTCATCGGCATGATAAGGAGAAGAAAGGTCATCAACCTTTACAAAATCAACACCCCAGGAAGCATAAAGACGGAAAAGTGAATTATAATAGTCCTGAGCTCCTTGTTTTCCTGCATCAACGGTGTACATATCATGCAGCCATGTGCATAAATTATTGTTACTATAAATATCTTTTGCTCTGTAATTGCTGCCTGATATGGGTAAATTACGTTCTACTGCAATACGGGGTATCCCACGCATAATATGGATTCCGAATTTTAAACCCTGATTATGAATATAATCAGCTAATGGCTTAAATCCCTTACCGCCGGCAGAAGAAGGAAAACGATTGACAGCCGGGATAAACCGGCCATAATCATCAATGAAATGTTCAGGATTGGATTCATTATATCCGTGTGATTTATCGTTACCTACATACCATCGAATATCAACCACAATATATTCCCATCCGTATTCCTTAAGATATTTTGCCATAAAGTCAGCATTGGCTTTAACTTCGGCTTCAGTCACTGTTGGTCCGTAACAATCCCAGCTGTTCCAGCCCATAGGAGGAACAGACGCCCACTGATAAAAACCGGTACTCTTGGCTGGCTGTGAAAGGGCACGTTGGGCAGGAAAAATGAGTAAGATAAAAAGAAGACTTATAGATAACCTTTTATAAAAAAAATGCATCATGGTTTTACAATTATTATTCCATGATGCAATTTAGATATTTTATTATTTTATTTTAAAAGCAGCTTAATATTTTTTATAGGCAATGTTTAAAGAATTGGCACCAGACTTTGCATATAAGATATAAACAGTATTGTCAGAACTTATGGCTAAATCGCTGTTTTCTCCCGTTGCCTGGAAACCGAATATCTGATCACAGATGAAACTTCCTGATGTATTACGGCCATAAAATAAATTCCATTCACTGTTAATAAGTATGCCATACAAATAATGTAAATAGCCTTCTTTGTCACAGAGTATTACAGGCTGACAGAAGCCTCCTTTTCCTGCATTATAGTCAAGTGTATTCAGTGTTCCATTGTTGTAAAACCAGATATCATCATCTTCAGTATTATGGTACAGAATATATTCGTTTCCTGAAGCATTGACTGCAATACTGGGATAAACAACAGTCTGATTGGATAAACTGGGATAATCAGCATTCCCTGAAATCAGCCTGCTGTCCCAGGTGTTCAGTGCTAATCTTGTTACCGTGCGGAGATGATAGCCATTATAATCGGTATAGGCAATATGAGGTCTGTTCAGGCCATCAACCGACATGCTGATATCAGTACTGAAACCGCTGAAATTACAGGCATTTTCATGCACCCATTGTCCGGTTGCATTGTTGATATATTCTATACTGAAATTATTGCCAAAAACTGCTGCCGCAATATGGATAGTACCATTGTTATCGCTTGCGATACAGCATCGCGTATAACTACGGACATTGACTGCCGGCGGGAGGACATCCTCTTTTATCCAGTTGCCGTTAACAAGTCTGGCATAGCGAATGGCTTCATAATTATCATTGTCGTCTTCATTGTCAAAAACAGTATAAACAATATGAACTGTTCCGTTATCATCTACAGTAATATCATTCCATTCTCCCTTTATGGCATCTGTATCATCTTCATCAATAACACTTACAGACCACTTCCCGTTTTTATTGGTAGCATATTTAAACGTACTGTTTTTTCCAATTCCATCGTTATGATAACAAACATGCAGTTTGTTCTGATTATCAATGGCAACAGATATCTTATCGTTTGCAACACTTACGTTATCTTCAACAGTTTCAATTGTCCACCCGTCAGGGGTTTTCGTTGGGCCATCGGTTTTTTCGTCTTTTGAACAGGCAAAAATCAGGAATACAAACAGAATAATGATCCACGTGAGAAACCTTACATTTTGAAATAGTCTTTTCATTTTTTTACCTCCTCATTTTAAATCATAATGTCTATATACGAGGATTTTTGTAACAAGTTAATATCTACAAGGCAGAAAATTGAGGATACAGCATTTTTTTAACCTAAGTAAGATGAATTAACAAATTCATTGTTCTTGGGTTTGGTTTTTCTAAATCTGGTTTAATGAACTTCAATATTTTAGAAATCTTAACACTGTATTAATATTCTTTAACATTTGATTTTTGATTATTAACAATGGCTGGTATTAAATTTGTTTGAGCAAAAAAAGTTGATTGATTACATCAAAAACTGACATTATTACATTAATAAAATATTTAAAAACATAACGGAGGATAAAATAATGAAAAAATTTATGCATCTGGTGATAGCTTCTGTTGCAGGAAGCGCACTGACGTTAGGAGTATTTATGGCAGCAGGCTTTAATAAGAAGGCAACAATACCATATATCTATTCAGGCCAGTCATTGCCTGCACGCAATGCCGTATATACTGTTAAAGAAAACGGCGAGGTTGTTCCGCTTGAATTTACAAAAGTTTCAAAAGAAGTTATGGATGCTGTTGTCCATATCAAGACTTCACGAAAAATTGGTACAAAAAGCCAGCAGTTCTATTTTCCTCAACTTCCTTATGATCCTTTTGGTGACGACTTTTTTAAGTTCTTTTTTGACCAGCCGGTAAGGCCAAAAAGTAATAAGGAGAAAGACGAACCCTTATATGAAAGCGGCTCGGGTTCGGGTGTAATCATTAGTCCCGATGGCTATATCATCACCAACAATCATGTGATTGACGGAGCTGACGAAATTGAGGTTTCACTGCCTGATAATGAAGTTTACAAAGCAAAAGTAATAGGCACTGACCGTTCAACCGATCTGGCTTTACTGCAGATTAAAAGAGATGGTTTAAAAGCAATACCCATGGGCAATTCCGATGATGTTGAGGTAGGGGAATGGGTCCTGGCTGTCGGTAACCCGTTTAATTTAAATTCAACCGTTACTGCCGGTATTGTTAGTGCAAAAGGAAGGAATATCAACATTATTAATGATAAGTCGGCTATTGAAGCTTTTATACAGACTGATGCGGCAATAAATCCGGGCAACAGCGGTGGCGCCCTTGTCAATCTGAGGGGCGAACTTATTGGTATTAATACTGCCATTGCAAGTCCGACCGGAGCTTATGCGGGTTATGGCTTTGCAATTCCGGTAAATATTGTAAACAAAGTAGTTAACGATATAATGAAATATGGAATGGTTCAGCGGGCATATCTTGGTGTACTTATCAGAGACATTGATGGTAATTTTGCCAATAAAAACAAACTGAATACATTTACAGGAGCTTATGTTGACAGCCTTGTTGAAAAAGGTGCCGCAGCTGAAGCTGGTATTAAGAAAGGTGATGTAATTACCAGTATTGATGGCAAACCTGTAAAACGCACAGCTGATGTGCTTGAACAGATAGGCAGGCATCATCCGGGTGATAAAATTACTGTAACTATTGACAGAAAAGGAAAAGAAATGACGTTTGATGTAATACTGGCTAATCAGAATGGTGAAAAGAAAATATTTAATAAAACTGAACAAAGCATATTAGACCAGTTGGGTGCTACTTTTGAAACGGTTGACGAAGCTACAGCAAAAAAACTCGGTATTGAAGGAGGCGTGAGAGTGAAAGAACTTAAAAACGGTATCCTGAAAAACCAGACAAATATGAAAGAAGGTTTTATTATTACAGGAATAAATAACAAAAAGGTTACAACTGTTGACCAGCTTAAGAAGGAGCTTGAAAACAAAAAAGGCGGTGTGATGATGAGTGGTGTTTATGAGGATTACCCCGGTGAAATGTATTATGCTTTTGGTATTGAATAATAAGCGCTGACTTTCAATGAAAAGGAGCTATGATTAATTCACAGCTCCTTTTTTTTATTCATCAATCGAAGCTACACTTTAATTTTCATCTGTAAATTTCAGACCTCAGGGTTATTGTCTTGGACGATTATTATCAAGTTATTCTTAAAGAAATCGGGGAGATACTTCATTCATTAACCGTAACGCACAAATCGCGGCTCATGGTTTACGTTATTTTTCATAATCCCAAATTCGTCAATTGAAACAACATGTTAAAATTTATTATGTGTTATTGACAAATCCAGGATAATTATTCTAAGGAGTTGCTTTTTAATAAATCAGGATTTTTCGTTATATTCACTTAAAAGTATTATAATGTCTGTCAATGTATCGTTCAGATTTTATGAAGAACTGAATGATTTTTTAAAAAAGCAATACCGCAAACGTCGGTTTATAATAACTTTCAAGGGCTCTACTACCATTAAGGATGCCATTGAATCATTGGGAGTACCCCATACAGAAGTTGATTTAATTACTGTTAACGGGAATGCTGTAAATTTCAATTACAGGATACAAAATAACGATGACATCGCAGTATATCCTGTTTACGAAAGCATCGACATATCAGAGGTACAATTATTACGTAGCCATGTTAAGCGTGAACCTAAATTTATTCTTGATGTGCACCTGGGCAGGCTTGTCAAATATCTTCGTATGGCCGGATTTGACTGTTTATATGAACCATCATTTAATGATGCTGAAATTATTAATATTTCAGTACGTCAGAAACGAATTATCCTTACCCGCGACAAAGGAATACTTAAAAACGGCAAAGTTACTCATGGTATGTTTATCAGATCAACCATACCAAAAGAACAATTCAGAGAAGTGATTTCAAGGCTTCAGCTTGAACGGTTTATTAAACCTTTTTACCGTTGCACAGCATGTAATGAAACCATACATAAGGTTGAAAAGGAAAAAATTTATAGTCAACTTCTGCCGTTAACAAGAGAATATTTTTCTGAATTTTACCAGTGTTCAGGATGTGAAAAAATTTATTGGGAGGGTTCTCATTATAAAAGAATGAAGCAATTCCTTAATAATTTTTACGAAATATTAACTTTGAGGAAAAATGAACTTTAGAAGGATAATATATTTTTCAGA
>CAZBCB010000008.1:0-19030 GCA_964489905.1 uncultured Bacteroidales bacterium | reverse complement strand
ATGTTTTGCAATGACAAATCGATTAAGAAAAACTAAAAATTTATAATAAGAAATTCTTATAAATTTAGTTTTTCTAAATCGGGGTTAAACCCGGTTAAGTCATTAGTTCGCTTCGCTTCTAATGACAAATCCGGGTTTAATTAAGCTTTTCTACTTCAGAGCAATTAGTCATTGAATTGTTATATACTTAATGATTAATTTTGGTAAATAGGTTTTTTAGGTAATCTACAAAAATTATTCCATTCTTTTCTCATGATTGTTTTTTTTTGCTTCGAGGCTTTTCATGACAAAACGTAGTTCACTGTATGAGATTTCGTCTCCCAGAGCTTCTTTGGCAGGATTCAGGGCTGTTATACCATGTTTCATGAAATAAGCTGTTATGCGTTCAGCTTTATCAGGATTTACAATGTGGTGCAATTCAATTTCACCGGTTCCTACAAAATGGGCGAGGTGGCCTTCAACGGTAGATACAGCTAATCCACGTTCAGCAGCAATTTGTTGAATGCTTTTTCCTGATTTCCATAAATCATAACTTATCTGACGGCTATTGGGTTTTTTTATATTATTTTGATTGGTCCCGGTTTCAGCGTTTGTTTCGGGTTCAATATTCTGTTCCTTGCAAAATGCCTGTATAATATTTAAAATATCATTGCCATACTGCATTATTTTTTTCCTGCCCAGACCTTTTATCAAAGCCAAAGCCTGTGCTTTCCGGGGTAATGAATTTACTATGCTGATCAGGGTTTTTTGCTTAACAATTCGGTGAACCGGCAGGTTATTCTCAGCTGCTTTCCGGGCACGCCATGAGGCAAGTCTGCTGTATAATACAGGATATAAGGCTATGCCATTATTAAACCATTGGTCTTGTTTTTCACGACGATGTTTTAATGCCGGTGTATCAATTGAGGCTTTTGCACGGGCCTCAAGATAACTTTTTATTTCAAAACCTTCCTTGCATGCCGTAAGACATGACTGTTTAACATGAACAAACTGAAATAACTTGTCTGTTAACTGGTCTATGGTCTTTTTTATTTCTTTGTTATCTGTTTCAAATGAGATATCATTTAAGGGAGTGATTAATACTGAATTCAGCTTGTCTTCAAAATATATACAGGCTTTTTTTATACGCTCCTGCAATAATTTGTACGCTTCATTATCATCCTGCTGCATTAGCAAACCATTAAGCTGCAGGCCAAATTTTTCCGAAACCGTTATTATTTCTTTATGGAATGAATTATTGATTTCTTCAAAAGCATCAAATATATTCCCGAAAATATACTGCAGGTTTTCTTTTATAATCCATCTGCAATGATTAATCTGTTTTTGTATTTGCTGAAAATCAAACAACTCGTTCAACAACATTTGTCTGAAGGCTTTTTTTGATGCGTTTAGCACCTTGGCATCAGGTGGATTTTTTTCAGCTTTTGCAGCGAATGCTGATACTGCGGTATCATTAATAATTCCGCGGCCTGAAATAGGTGTACTCAGCACCAGTCCCTCAATAGTGCGGCAGCGGCTTAAGGCGACATATACCTGTCCATGGGCAAAGGCAGCCTGTGCATCAATTATTGCACGGTCGAAAGTAAGTCCCTGACTTTTATGAATTGTAATCGCCCAGGCCAGTTTCAGCGGGTATTGTTTAAACGTGCCAATTACCGTTTCTTTGATTTCTTTGGTCTCTTCATCAAGTGTATATTTTGTGTTTTCCCATACCACCCTGCTAACCGCTATTTCATTATACTCATTCTGACATTTTACATAAACCACTTCTTCATTAAAGCCGCTGACTGTGCCTATTTTACCATTATAATAGTTTTTTTCAGCCGACAGGTCATTTTTGACAAACATTACCTGTGCGCCTGTTTTTAATGTTAATCGTGCATCTGTGGGAAAAGCATATTCGGGGAAATCTCCTTCCACTGTTGCATCAAAAATAAATGCCCGTGTTCTGATTTTTTCAAGTTTTGAATTATTAATTTCCTGTGCTTTAACATTATGGGTCGTAAGCACAATATAACCTTCCGAATCAGGTGGATTAAAACCGGGCTTGTAACGGTTGTTCAGACTGTTAAGTGTATCAGGGTCAATCTTATTGTCACGTATTTTATTTAATATTTCAATGAAAGCAAGATCATTCTGGCGGTATATCTGCCTGAGTTCAATTGTAACAAACTGTGTTTGTTGCAATGCCTTGCTGCTGAAGAAAAAAACCGTATCGTAATAATTTTTCAGTATTTCCCATTCATCTTCCTTTGCAACCGGCGCCAACTGCTGTATGTCGCCAATCATCAGTAATTGCACGCCGCCAAATGGTGTGTGGTTATTACGGAATTTTCGTAATACTGCATCAATTGCATCAAGCAAATCGGCACGTACCATGCTGATCTCATCAATTACAAGCAAATCAATACTTTTGATAATATTGATTTTATCACGACTGAATCTTTTTACCTCAGATAAGCCGGTCTCTTCGCCTGTTACCGAAGAACTGCCGGTATGAACAAAATCAGCAGGTATTTGAGGCCCGAATGAAATCTGAAAAAAAGAATGAATGGTGACGCCACCGGCATTAATTGCTGCAACACCGGTAGGAGCCACAACTATCATCCGCTTGGGTGTCACTTTCCTGAGGTTATGAAGAAAGGTTGTTTTACCTGTTCCTGCTTTACCTGTGAGAAAAACATTAACATTAGTATATTGAACAAACTCCGATGCGAGTTGAAGTTCAGGATTCTGGCCGTTATTCATAATTATGCCTTAACATAACACAGGCAAATATATTAAATCGATGAAAATATCCTAATCATCACCGGATGAAATAATTTATCCGGGATTAGTCAATAGAAACACTACAAATATATATACCTGTTGTTTTTATTGTCTTTCCTGAAAAACAAAATCTATCATTCCGGAATACAGGAAATGAGTGGATTCTGTTTGTCGATTCGTCAATAGATAAAATCAATAGACGAATTCCTTTAAAAATATTATTTTTATTTGTCTGGATGAATTTATTAATTCATTGTACTTGGGATAAATTTTGCATTTTTATATTCAAAATATCTTATATGAAACAGGCTGCTCTTTCTTTCTTATTTTTGATGTTTGTTTATATGCATGCTCATGCGCTGAATGTTATGGGTAAATGGATATGGCAGTCTGCTGACGGGCCTTCCAATACATGGATGTGTTTCAGGAAATCATTTTATCTTAATGAAAAACCTGTCGTTGCATATACAAGTATTGCAGTAGATTCAAAATACTGGTTGTGGATAAATGATATCATGGTTGTTTTTGAAGGCGGGCTCAAGAGAGGGCCTACACCTGATGATACCTATGTTGACACCCTCGATATCAGCCGTTATTTGCATGAAGGTAAAAATACAGTAGCTTTATTGGTATGGTATTTCGGCAAACATGGCTATTCACACAAGGACAGCAAAAAAGGCGGATTGTTTTTTCAATGTTACTTGAATGATACAATTATTGCCACTGACAGCACATGGAAGATGATAAGGCATCCTGCCTTTGAACAGTCAGCCCGATCTTATCCTGATTACAGGCTGCCCGAATCTGATATCACATATAACGCACAGAATGATACTTTAGGAAACTGGCATTCGGCAGACTATGACGATTCATGGTGGTTTCAGGCTGTTGAGAAGGGGGCTCCACCGGTTTCACCATGGAATAACCTTTGGATAAGGCCCATCCCTCAGTGGAAAAACAGTGGGATTAAGGATTATGAAAATGTTTCAGTCTGCCTTCCATATACCACTGATGTTCAGACGAAAATAACATGTCAGCTGCCTTATAATTCCCAGATTACTCCCTATATGGAAATTGTTTCGCAGGCCGGACAAACTATATTTATATATACCGATGATGCCCGTTGGGTTTCAAATTGTCCGGTTACCGAATATATAACAAAAGAAGGCCTTCAGGAATTTGAGTCTCCGGGGTGGATGAACGGTCACTGCGTACAATATGCAATTCCTGCGGGAATAACTGTTAAATCGCTGAAATATAGAGAAACAGGTTTTAACACTGATTTTTCGGGCTCTTTTATCTGCAGTGATACTTTCTATAACATATTATGGCAGAAATCCCGCCGGACACTGTATGTATGCATGCGTGACAACTACATGGATTGTCCCGACAGGGAAAGAGCATGCTGGTGGGGCGATGCAGTAAATGAAACAGGACAGTCCTTTTATGCCTTTGACCGGAATGCTGATTTGCTGACAAAAAAAGCTATAAACGAACTTCTTCAATGGCAAAAAGCAAACGGAGTATTATTTTCACCCGTGCCGGCCGGAAACTGGGATGCCGAATACCCTTTGCAGATGTTGCCTGCCATAGGCCGATACGGCATCTGGAATTATTTTCTTTTTACCGGTGATACCCAAACAATTGCAGCAGCTTATCCTCGTATTATAAATTATCTTAATTTATGGGAATTTGATAACGAAGGACTGGTCGATCATCGCAACGGTATGTCGGGTTGGACTGACTGGGGTCTGAATATTGACAGAAGAATAATAGAAAATTGCTGGTTTTATCTGGCATTGAAAGCAGCCTGCGATATGGCTGTTGTAACGAAAAGATTCAGTGACACAGCTTCTATCAATGATAAAATGGCCACCATAAAGAATAATTTCAACAGGGTTTTTTGGAATGGCAATGAATACCGATCGCCGCAATACAGCAATTTAACTGATGAAAGAGCGAATGCATTGGCAGTTTTGGCAGGACTGGCTGACAGTACCAAATGGCCGGCTGTCCGCAGGGTATTGATCAATAATCTGAATGCAAGTCCCTACATGGAAAAATACGTTCTTGAAGCATTGTTTATGATGGGTTACGAAGACGATGCCATTGAAAGAATGAAGCATCCCGACCGCTATGCACCTATGGTTTATGATACTCTGACAACATTATATGAACAATTTGGTAACAAAGGAACTTATAATCACGGTTGGTCAGGGGGGCCACTTACCTTACTTTCTCAGTATTGTGCCGGAGTGGCGCCTGAAAAAGCCCGTTTTGAAACATACAGCGTTTTTCCACAGGAAGGAAAGTTAAATTATATCAGGGCAGTTATCCCCTCTGGTAAAGGAAATATTCTTGTTAATATTGAAAAAGATACCGGTAATTATACTCTTTTGCTTGAATCGCCCCAGAAAACCATGGCTATGGTAGGTATCCCGCGTTTGCCATTTAAAAACAAAACACCGGCAGTCATTTATGCTAATGATAGATTGATATGGCGTGATGGCAATTTTATTCAGAACACGGAAGATATATCTTTTAACAGTATCAACAAAAAGTATATTATTTTTAATGTAAAACCGGGGAAATATAATTTTCTGGCAAACCTGAAAGATACATCAGTTGTAAGCAGGATAAAGTTACCTGTTGAAGATGATTCATTTACTATCTTTCCCAATCCGGCATCAGATTATGTTAAAATTATTCATAATTGGGCGAATGATAAAAATACCCTGATTTCGGTTCATGATAGTTATGGCCGACTCATGATAGCACAACCCTGTGATAAGGAAGAAACAGTCTTTAATGTCCGTGACCTTAAACAGGGGTTATATGTTATTTCCATAATTAATGAACAGGGGATAAAAACATGTAAACTTATAAAGCTTTAATTGGTGTTGAAAAACCATATCGGTTGTGCCATTCCAAATACAGGGTCAGGTTACACCGCATGCTGACATCAGATAATTCGCTGAACAGGAAACAAATGAAAAATTTTATTTAGCCGGGTAACAGGGATAAAAGAATATATTTGAGCAGACAGCCTTTTTTAGAGAAAATTACATAATCACGGATTCGTCAATTGGGAAAATCAATTAATGAATATAGGTTAATTCATTGTACTTCGGTTAATCCTGAATAAAAAAACCGCCCTTAGGAGGCGGTTGACATGTATATGGACGTTGTATTGCAGAATAATCATCTATTAATATCTGTTGAGCCAGCGGTATCTTCTTGCTGTTTCGCCAAATTTGGCAGCAACTACAAATTCGTGCGTACCCCAGGTTCTTGTTCCAATAGCGCTCAGTGTATAGTCGAAAGAGTAACCGAAGTAGTAATTATCAACTTTTATACCACCCATGACAATGATTGATGAACCTACACCGCCGATTGATTCTTCAGCAAGGCTGTAGTTACCACCTGTACGATATGAAAGGCCAGCCCAGTATTGTTTGTTAATATAAAGACGGGCGTTAATATCAAGCTGGCTGACAAACTTTTCAGTCATTTTAAGCATTATGGAAGGCTCAACAAACAGTTCACGGTTTATTTCATATTTGTAACCAGCTGTCATAAAATAATGACGAACCATCTTGAAGCCAGGACCCATATCATGGTTCTGAAGCTTCAGAACGCTCTGGAAAAGCTGCATGGCTGAAACACCTACGAAAAGCTTTGCATTGGTGAAATATACGCCAACATTGGCATCGGGTATCAGCGCTGATTTTTTGGTGCCAACCATCAGCTCATCATCTTCGTCATATAATTTAATTTTATCTTCATTTATTTTAAACTGAAAACCTGTCAGCGAAACACCAAATGATAACTGTGACCTGTCAAGCGGAATGTGATATGCATAAGTGGCCTGAAAACCGGTGCGGTTAAAAGCCCCATTATGATCAGTATAAATATATGCTGCTACGCCAACTCTCTTTGAACGTGAAGCCGGAGTCCAGCGTCTGCGTACACTGTGCGAACGCAGAATAAAACTGTTACCTAATAAGCGAGTTTGTGCGCTGAAAGCGTATGTTGAAGGAGCATCCTTTATACCAACCCACTGTTCCCTGCCTGTAAGCGTGAGCGAAGTGTAACCTTCGTGGCCGGCAATGGCAGGATTAATAAGGTAATTATTCATTACATACTGGCTGTACATCGGAAGCTGCTGTGATTTCAGGTTTACTGAGATTAAAAAGAAGAAGGCAAGTGAAAAAATTACCTGTAAACTGAAGAAAGCGTTTTTTAAAGAATTCCGGATTTCTATCGGGTTGAGGTATGGTCTTTCGCTAACTTTTTGTGTTCTCATTTTTGTTTTCCTTTTTTGTTTACTTTCTATCTATATATACTGTATTTAGGGCTTTCTGGTTGTTTTTATTTTATGAACAGACTATTTTCTTACGCCTGATTACTATTTTTGTTGATTTTTGAAAATTATAGTATTGATTTATAAAATCGGGTTGATTGATATAAATCAATGACAAGGATAAAAAAAAATACCTTATAAATATATCTATCTCACGTTTTACCATATTTATTTGATAAAAATGAAAATTAGGTTTATTTAATAGAATGAATCATGCCAAGCATATGGCTTTGATTTAATGCTATAGCTGAAAGGTATATTAAAATGGATTTTATTTTCTGGCCGGAAAGGAAAGGTAGGAAGTTCTGATCTGGTGAATATTTGTAAAACCTTTTTCAAAATGTAATTTTATGGCTTAATTAGTGTTTATCGTACTACATTAATATATCCTACAATAGGTTCAAGCCCCCTGTAGTTTAGGTCGATAACATAGTAATATGAGTCCATGGGCAGTTCTTTGCCTGACATTGACCGGCCGTCCCATACATTTTTAGGATCGAGTCCTTTTGCATGATAAACCAGTCTTCCCCAACGGTCATAAATATCGAGCACGGCATCGGGGAAAAGGTCGATATTATCAATCTGCCAGACATCATTTTTGCCGTCTAATTTACTGGGAGTAATGGTGTTGGGTATATTTGCAAAATACCTTAAATAATTACACGAAAGTATAATTATGGTATCAGCGCCCATACATCCGTTGTTATCTGTAACCTTTACCCATAAAGTATCATTGTCGGCCCTGCGGCCGTCAATAACAATGTAATTGGTGGCATCGCCGGTTGACCATTCGTAAAACGAAAAGTTGCTTCCGGCATTAAGCGCCATCATTTCATTTCCGCATAAAGAAGTATCAGGCCCTAAATGGACGACTGGATTGGAATTAACTCTCAGATAGGCCGAATCGTAATCGCTGCAGCCATCAGTGCCTGTAACCCTTACCCATACATAGCCTTCTTCTTTACCGGTATAGGTTGACCTTGTGCTGCCGTCACTCCATAAATAATTTAAGGGTGTATAATAATTGGCCTGGGCATTAAACACCATGCTGTCGCCAGCACAGATGCCCACTTCATCGCCTATGTCGGCAACAGGAGAGCTGATATTAACGAAGGCCTGTACAGGGTTACCCGTGCAGTTAAATTCAGTCATTTCAGTAACCTGAATGCGGTGAGAACCCCTGCGTGTGTCCCAGTGGATAACAATGGTATCATTTCCGTTACCGGTAACAATAAACCCTCCCTGTACCTCCCAGATAAAAACTGAGCCAGGGTTACCTGTTACACCATAACTCTCCATGCTGCCGGTACAGGCGTATGGAAGCATCTGCCCGTACCCCAGCATGGAGTATATGGTAAACAATAGGGTTAATATGTTTAATCGACCCGTCAACAATTTGTTCTGAACATAAATTTATTACCGCAACAAGTTTTTAATAACCATCATTTTACTATTGCAAATTTCCGGTTATATTAAAGGATTCAGGCATTTATGCCTGTGGGATTAGAACCTGTAGTTGTTAGGCACGTAGTAAATCGGGCCAGTTGCAGGAGCCGGGTTAACTATAAATACTACCTGATTGTCGGTAAAAGCATAGCCGTTAGCGCCACCTGACAGGTAATCTGACTTGTGCGATATGGCTGAAACAATACCGTTGCCTGTTACACCGGCAGCAGTAATAAGATGGTAAGTGTACCTTGTACGTAAGTTATTTTGAACATTAAGGGCAACGGAGTTGAAATCAAAGTCATAATTCGGATTTGAACCGGTAAATCCTGCTGTAACACCTACCTGCCCTTTCGCAGCCAGTGTATAGTCATAAACATTGGATGAGTCAATTAATGCAGTTCTCACACCCGAAGCATTAATATTATCCTGCACCAGTGAAATACGGAATGCATATGATGCCAGTGCAGCAGGTACAGCTTCGGTAATTGCCATGTTAATAGCCTGTGCAGGCTGGTTTCCGCATAATCCGCTGGTAATATCAGCTGTTGTAAAGCCGGCAGAGGGAGGAGCGATAACCGTTACGTTCATCACAGTGGGAGTAGCGTCGGCGCAACCGCCATAGGCAGCCGGCGATTCTTCGGCAACATTGATCACGTAGTTACCTGCCACAGGGTAGGTAATTTCAACATAGTTGGCATCACCGGGTTTGTTAAAGGTTGCAGCGCTTCCCGGGTTGCTCGGGTTAGTCCAGTTCCATACAAAACCTGCAGTGAGTGTACCGCTGGCAACATAGTTGGGGTGGTAAACCGGGTCGGGTAATGCATAGTAACCCATTGTGGTTCCGCCGGTTTTCAATGTTACATACTCAATGTTGGTAGGTGCTGTTAAATTAGCATCATACTGTGCGTACGGTGCAGGAGGATTCTGGCCGAATACGCTTACGCTCATAAGCATTGCTGCGGCAACGCTAAGAACAATTCTTAAAAAGTCAATCTTTTTCATTTTAAAAGAAATTTAGTTAAACAAAAATTTAAATTATTATTCCATTGTTTACCTGTTGATTATGCCAACAGGCATATAAGCAATTATTTGAATATATGCATTTCATAAATTATATCGTAAAACCATGGTAAGAGGTTTCAACTATTTGACAAATCAATATTTTTATGTTATTAATATTCATTTTAATAAGCTTCAGTAACAACTATCTGTTATGATCATTAGGAATATAATATGAAGGGCCGGTTTCGGGCACTTTATGCATCCATATACTAAGTTCAGTTGGTGTTGTTGCTGTGCACCCTGCACCATCAGTGTAATTAACACTTATCCGGTGCTGACCGTATCCGTCCCATCTTATTTGTATGGTATTATCACCGTTGCCTCCGCCCGAAATTATGGTATGTGCAGCTGTCGGGTCAATGTCTGAAACAACCCAGGTGTAATTAGTCATCCCGATTTCGGTGGAATAAGTAATCACGGTACCCTGACAGGCATTATCCGTTCCGGTAATGGTTGGTACAGGCAAAGGATTCACGGTTACAGTAGACAAATCGGTTATCTGAACCGAACAACTGTATTCATTGGTAACAAGTACGTTATAAACAGTAGTTGATGCAGGAATAACATTTATTGTTATATCGCCGCCAGGGCCTGTACTTACCGGTGCACCAATTGGATTATTATTGTCATTTCTCCTTAACTGAAGCGACAAACCTGGCATTGTGGAATAGACAATAATTCCTGCTGTCTCGCCTTCACATATTGAAGGATCGCTTATTGTGTTATTGTCAGGTGGTAATGGATTTACGGTAACATTCATGCTATCGGCTTTTGCTTCTGAGCCCGTTTCAATAACTTTCACTCTTCTGTTTCCAACAGAAGTCCATTGAACCACTACTGTATCAAGCGTATTGCTTCCTGTTATTGTTCCTCCGCCAAGCGGCAATGACCAGATATATGTATGGGTGCCCACTTTAGGTGTCCTGTAGGTAACAGTTTCATTATTACAAACAGGAGAGGGGCCTGTAACATCAGGATTAGGAATATCAGTAATAGTAACGTAGTAATAATCGGTAGTAGTACTGCAGCCTCCTGTTGTGGCAGTTTCCGTTACTCTTACCCATCCTGTACCCGCAGCAGTACCCCAGTGCATATCGAGCGTATTGGTTGTTAATAATCCATTATGAGTGGTTCCGGATGGACCACTATATGACCATAGATAGGTGTGTCCTGATACATCAGGCGTAGAGTACAAAACATGGTCTTCATTAATTGCCGCGGTTGTATTTCCTGATATAACCGGATTAGGCGATTCATTTAAAGTAATAGTAACCGATGTTGTAAAATCGCGTATTCCGGTGCTTCCCGTCGCATCGCTTACATATGATATATTGAAAATATAATCACCCGGACCGCCTGATGCCAGTGGTTCTATGGCATTTGAGACTACCAGTGTATAAGGTGTAACTGCTATATTGCTGACTGTAGTTTCATTGGCGCCGTTAACCTTATATCTGATTGTCCATGGGGCTACTCCGGTAAGATCAATAGATATACTTGTTGAAGTGCCGTTGTCGCATATACTTGAATCTCCACTTGTAATAGTTACCGTAGGCAGACTTTCAACCCCAATCGTGAAATAGTGATTGCCGTCAAGGGAAATAGCAGTGCTTGTTTGAATAGTACCCGAATTTACACCTCCATCGCTAATAACATTTCCACGGTTTTCCCATGCCGATCCGTTCCATTCAACAATACGCAGTTTGGTGCGGCTTGCTGCATCAGGCGGAATGATTCCGCTCTGTGAATCCCATCTTATGCGAACGTAAGAGGTTGTGCCGGCGCCACCATTTATACGCCAGTATTCATTATCACTAACAACATCAATGGGATTTACTTTACTATTGGGATCAAAACCATCATTTCCGGGATTATGATTATAATATTGGGCTGTGTAATATCCGCCTGATGAAACGGAAGATACATAAAGATTTCCGTACCTTGAAGCGTTTCCAACAGGGAAATTAAAGTAAGAAACTGCCAGTATATTTTTTCTTAACGGGCCGTTTACAAATGAGCTACTTCCACCCCCTATTACTGCTGATGCGCTTGTATTAGTAATAGTCAGCAGGTTCGTAGCATTAGTTGTAATAATACCATTGGTAAGATAAAGATACTTGCTTACCGATGCCTGACCGTTGCCGCTAATTGTCAATCCGGCTGCATTATCTATTTTGAAGTTGTAAAACTGTTCAGTGGTGGTGGCATTGGTAACTGTTAATGTCTGTGCCAGCGTGCCGCTGAAATTCACTGTGCCAAGTCCGGGCACAAACCCTCCTGAAGCTGTTGCTATATTATCAGTCCAGTTTCCAAGTATCGTGATGGTTTTATTAAATTTCGAATTGTCTAATGTGCCCCCGTCAATTGTCAGGTTTCCAAGTATTCTCAGATTTTCAGCACTGACATATTTAATGCCGTTGCCCGAAAAAATTAAGTTCTGATAAGGCTTATAGTCATTACCCGGCTTAAGCGGTAAATAGGCTGCAGTGGCGCTGTTATTATAGAAATTAATAGTACTTGCAGGATTATTCATAAAATCATCATATTCGCCACCCGGAAATACAAATACTCCGTATGTGCCAGGCATTGTACTTGTAATATGCAGAGTACCGCCACCTGTTATATGTCCAAGATTATGATACAAAGTCGTACCGACAACAAGTGTTCCGTTAATGTCAACAGAGTATGCATTCTGGCTGTTGGCATCGATAGTAATGGTGTGGCCTGATAAAATAACTACAGGATTACCCTGAGGATAAGACGGAGCTGGGCCACCAGAACCGTCAGCATTTAATGTCCATGCATTGGGATCAGTCCAGTTACCGCCTGATGTGGCATTACGGCTGTAATATACCGGCAGATCAACAAAATTAGGCTGGTCGCCTGCTGTATATTCACCGTCAATATAACTTACTCCTCCTGAGGGTAATATAGTAATAGTATTTGAAGAAGTATTGATTGTATTATCACTTGGCTGATAAAGGGGTGTCCATGTTGTCCCCAGGTAACGGCCAGCCACAAAGGTATTTTCATCACCCTGAACATCGCCATCATCATAAAAATAGGTGTGCTCAACCACCGGACTGCTCATTCCGTCTGAAGACACAAACCAGTAATAATCAAGCCGGTTAGCTGTTCCTCCATTAAACAAGGCAGGATGCTTATAATTCACTGGCCTTACTGTTATGCTTCCTGCAGCACCGTTTGAAGTAACGTTAAGCCTTGCAGGTGTATATTTTCCGCTCACGCCAACAGGAAAAGTAAAGTCGTGTGCTCCGGAAGGATAAAGCTTTCTTATGCCCTGGTCACTGATAACACCATTCAGTATGATCATGCTGTTTACACCGGGAGCACCCCCAACTGTGGCATTTTCGCCAAATGTCAGCAAATAATCATCAATATATAGATTGCCCAGAGTAAAGGTAAGCACTCCATTAACGATGGTATTATCCGTCATATCAAAGCCTATAGCATTGTTCAGTTCAATATTGCCGAAAACTCCGCTACCATTACCTGATATCTCCTGTTTTGAAGTACCACCAAGAATAATACCACCGGTTGATAACGGACTAATGTGAACAGCCGAGTTGTAAACATCACCAATAACTGTAACATTATTACCTCCATCATAAACAATCCCTGAAGACAGGGTTAAGTCATTATTGACACGTATGTTACTGTTTGCAGCAAGTGTAAGGGTATCTGTTTTATTAATGACCAGATTAGCAAAATTGGTGAGGTTTGCATCATTGCCTGTAATAGCTTGTGCACCTGTGCCGTTAAAAGTTGTTGTCTGTGTTAGTGAGCCTGGCTGGTAACCACCAATAGAAATCCCTGCACCGGCATTTATATTATTATTAACGAGATTTCCACCAATAGTCACGTTCAATCCGTTTGCTCTGAATTCTGAATTACCTTCAATTGTGAGGTCATTCAAAACAGTTAATGGTTGCACACGCAGGTTTGCAATTTTTGTTGTTGTAGTGGCATCGATAGTGAGGTTCCACAATGGTGCTGAAGAAACGAAATTAAATGCTGTGCCTGAGGTAACAGCTGATGATCCAAGTATTACATTACCTCCTGTTACTGATGAGGATGAAGGATTAAGATAAAACTCATTATATGAAGCATTATTGAAATTACGTGAAATAGTCAGGGTTCCGCCTGACATATTAAAAACCCCATCATTTAAAATTTCGAACATTGCTCGGCTATTATTTGCATTACGTCCATCAATAATTACTGTTGAATTTCCACTTTGGGTATAATTCAGTGACCCTGAAGAAATTGTTGTAGATCTTCTCATTTGTCCGTTTACAAATAAATAGCCGTTGTCAGCCATTATGATTTCAGGGTTTCCGCCTGAAGCATATTCTATATCATTGTTATAATTCTGTCCGTTAATACCAATATTAACACTTCCGTTGTTTATTACCTCAAGCCGGCCGTTTAAAATGAGGTCGCCGGCATTGTTGGTTGTGCCAATATTTACTATACCTTCATTTACTGAAAGTGCTGCTGTGGAAGGTATTGTGAATGCACTTGTTGTTGCCAGTGTCATGTTGAGCGATGAGTTCGAAACTCTGAATGTACCGTTATTTAAAACAAGTGCTGTACCTGCCCCCTGTAAAGTAAGATTGTTTGCAGTGACATCGAGGATGGTATTACGAGAACTTCCCTTGTTAACATTGAGGTAATTAAATTCATTGGTGCCAGTTCCTGATATTACTTTATCTTCATCTCCGGCAAAATATACGTTAGTTACACGTGTTGTGGCGCCTCCGTACATATCAAAGGTGCCGTTGTTATTTAAATTACCGTAAATATAAAGGCTGTTGGTGGCATTTGTTGCTGTTGAAACATCAAAAACTGCACCTGTTGAAATATTGATATCGTTGCTTACATAAACAGTCTGGGCAAAAGTATTATTCATAAAACGCAATGTACCGCTGCTGATGTTGATGCTACTGTCAATGGTGAGTGTCCTGGCTGCTGCTGAGTTAAGCTGTGCTACACCTGTTCCTGTGCCGCTGACAGAAAAGTCTGCATAAATGCGCATATTGGCATCAGGCATGGTTATGTTGGCATTGCCGGGTGAAAGGATAAGATTATTATAATAAATAATACCTGATGGCAACGTAAAGTTTGTTGCTCCGGTGCTGTAATACTCAACAATGCCGCCACCGGCACTCAGAAAATTACCAAAATCGCCTGCCGGAAATTCGGCGGTTGCCCCTGATGACGATATTCGTAATGTTCCTGTTCCTAGGATTTTGCTTTCGGGCAAAGCGCCAAAGTTATGCCCTGTGGTTGTGGTTAAATCAAGTGTGGACCCTGACCTTATTTCAAGTCCGCCAACTGATATATTATTATAACCTGAAGGTACTGTAACAGTGTAGTTATATATACTTCCATCGCCAATAACAACCGGGTTTGATGCTCCGGGCAATGCTCCGTCAACAGGTCCGCCTACTGCAACAGATGACCATGTATTGGGGTCATTCCAGTTGCCGTCTTGCCTGCTGTAAAATACTTTTACTGTACCGAAAGCCGATAATTCTCCTGCTGTGTAATCGCCATCCACTTCACTTATATTCCAGAAACGCACTTCATTACTAGCATCAACCACCTGGGCTATGTCATTTAAATAAGACCAGCTATAGGGGCGATAAACCCCGGGTATATAATTGGCTTCAGTACCTCTGATATCGGCATCAGCATACCAGAAAGTATGAATAACTGAATTAGCTGGTACTCCACTTAAATCTTCAGATGTAACTTTCCAGTAATAGTCAAGCGAATTTGAAGAAGTTACAAAATTCTGATAACGGGCAACCGGTTTAATATTTACAGTGCCCCATGAGGCAGGCGCGCCTGAAAACTGCAAACGTGCCGGTGTGTAATCTGTGCCTGTGCCAAACGGAAAAAGGAAAGGTGAGGTTGATCCAAACTCCTTGCTGACACCCCCGTCACTCATGTTGCCGGCAGTTTGTATCATCTTTGTGCCGTTAAAAACGGTGCCAGTTCCGGTAAGTGCATCATATACATTTGAAGCCGATGCAAATGTCAGCTTGTATATGCCGATGTTGAAAACATGATTGCTTGCCAGACGAAGATTCCCGTTAATCCGATGGTTGGCTGTCATAGTAACCGAGCCGCCTGATTTGTTAACATTAAGGTTTCCGAAGGCTCCATTACCATTCCCATTTATTGTCTGTGCTGCATTACCTGTAAGTGTAATATTACCCGAAGCCTGGCTTACATGTGTTCCTGAATTAGTAATATTTCCTGCAACACTGACAGTATGGCCTATATCCTGAAGATAGCAGCTATCCTCAATGGTGAGGTTATTCCTAACAGTTAAATTTTGTGTAATGTTTGTATTACTTTTTTTGGTAACAGCCATGTTATATAAACCCGTTGTAATTGTGCCATTATTATCAAATACCTGTCCGCCATATCCGTTAAATGTAGTAGTATTTGTGCCAGGTGTATATGTAGCATTGGCATTAATTGTAAAATTCCCTCCTACAAATAAATTAATATTATTCGTAGCTAAATCAAGAATAGTATTATCGCCTAATGACAAATTATCTATAACCGAAATATCATTACTGCTGGTATTAAGAAATCTAATAGTTACATTACCTGCACCTGTTCGGCGTGTTATGTTCAAATTATTAAAAGGCACAGTAGTATTTGCAGTGTATATATAGCCTGATGGTAAATTAAAGTTAATTACTGCATCACCTCCTATATTATAATTATTCGAATTTGAACGCAGATCCATTATATCAGTACAGGTTCCTCCACCAATAAAATTCACATCTGTAAAATTTAATGTTCCACCTGTCATAATAAATACATTGCTTGGATCATTGAGACCCAACATTGGCCCGGCATGATTTTCACCCTGCAAACGTATATTTACTGTTCCTCCGGTTTGATAATAGGTAATTATATTACCACCACCAACAGCAGCCCATACCTGACTGGCGTCAAGTATTCCTGTTCCTTCAACCATAATATATGGTGTCCCTAAGATACCTAATACAATACCTGCTGCGTCACCTGTATAAAATGATCCGGCACTTATTCTGAGTTTTCCGTATAATGTAGCTGCCTGATATCCAGTACCATTATAACCTGTAACTGTAGTAGAAACATTAGCCCCGTTAATCCACAAGCAAGCTGTAGGTAATAAATTAAAATCCTGTCCTCCTTCCGTTATTGAAGGAATATTAATGTTAGTATTTAGTTTTAAGGTACCATAATGCAAGAAAAAGGCTTTATAATAAACGCCATAGCCAAAACCTTCAGGACCACCATTAAACAGGTTATTTCCTTGATTATTAGGGCCATAAATGGCAAAATAAGAAGAATTACCTGAGTTTACTTCTAAACTGTATGTCTGATCGGTACCTTTCTCAACAATTAACCTATAAAAATCAGTTACTCCATTTAACTGAACAATATTATTGGAAGATCCTCTAAAATATACCTGAACTGCTCCATAATTTACACCACCATACTGAGTTGTATTTAAAGTATAATAATTATTAATAACCGGAGCAGGCAATCCTGTAAACCGAATATAACCATTATTTGTAAGGTCTCCATATAGATATATTGAATGAATCGGATAAGCAGGCAAAGGAGTGGAATTAGGATTAGGAATAGCATGTCCTGATGCAAAATTACTTACTCTGATATTACATCCGGTATTTACTGTTAAATTGCCATAAATTGTAAGGTTAATTAAATTATCTGATGGTACAGCACTCCCAATATAAAATGTAAGCGAACCACTTCCATCATTTAATAATGTTAAATTACCATTAATTGTATAATTGGTAGGATTGGTAGTATTGTTCAAATATACTGAATTAGCCGAAGATGTATAATTAGAAATAATTAAATTGTTATACGTTAACTGAATTGTACTTATATTTGTATTTAAATTATAATACTCAACTGTTCCACCATCAGCGCTGACAAAGTCCGTAAATGTCCCTCCTGGAAATGTCGATGTTTGCAGCCTTAATAATCCTTTACCTCTCACGTCACCAAAATTGTGTCCGGTGGTAGCCCCTATATCGAGTGTACCGCCTTCATTTATCTGAAGTGACAATACAGAACGTGCAATTGAAGTAGTAATTGTGCGTCCGTTGAGAATAACTACTCTGTCCATTGATCCGGGCACGGCAGGGTCAACGGATAAGGTGCCTGATGGATCGGTAGTCCATGTTAGCGCGGTACCCCAGTCGCCCGACTGGTAACTGTAATAAGTTTTAGGGCCCTCGCGTGCTGTCCATTGGCCTGCTATAATATTTGTTCCTGTTACAGTCATCGGGTTTACTCCGGGACCACTGGGTGATGCAGGTAATGTCCATGTACTTCCTGTATTAAGATATGGCTGATAAGAAGATTGGTCTCCTCCTGCCCCAACTTCATCGGGATTGATATATGTCATCTGCAGATCGGCAGTGATTCCTGAGAGATTGGTTGTGCCTATAACCCAGTATTTCTGTAGGTCTGTACTGTTGGCTGCCGGTGGGCCTGGCGCAGTGCCATCAGCAGCTCGCACTGAAACTGTTGCCGTAGGTGTTACGGTTGCTGTAAGTGAAGTTATTTCAAAAGGCGTGTACCGGCTATCGGTACCAACAGGGTAAACCATAACAAAATTAGCAGCACTTGTGCCCTGCCTGATAAGGCTACCCGTACCATCACAAACAATCATGTGATTGTTGTCGAATGAACCTGTAATTGAACCGGTGGCTGCAACGGCAAGGTTATAGTTTGAGGAACCTAAACTTAAATTACCGTCGGCAAGGTTCAGAATGTTGTTAACGGTAATATTTCCTGACATTGTTTTTGTTCCGCCGCCTGAAATGGTGAGGTTGTAATAATTATAAGCGCCAATGCTTTGAGCACCTGCATTGTTGTAATTCACAGTTCCTGAAGTTGGGGCTGTCGCCCCACCACCGGCTGCACTGGTGATACCACCGCCGTTAATAGTTCCGGTAATGTTTATAATACCATTATCTAAAAATAAAATATAATTTCTAAGATTACTTCCTTGCATTGTGATATTTCCATTTACATTTACAATGCTGGAGGCATTTGTAATGCTTAAAAATGCATCCTGATTATCTGCGGTTCTTTGATTTAGTATTAAATTCGAACATGTTAATGTTCCTCCGGATACATATAAGTTTATTCTTTCATTACCATTTCCCCCTGTATAATTGAGGGTTACATTATTTGTGACTATTAAACTTCTGGTTACGGGAATTTCTAAACGAATTTCCCCATTTGTATTTCCTGTATATGTAAGCGTTAAACTTGCACAAGAATAATCTCCATTCACAATTACAGTAAGGTTTC